>DAORUA010000385.1:0-3713 GCA_035432945.1 Vicinamibacteria bacterium
TCGGGCGGTGCGGGAACTGAACGAGATGGCCGCGACAAGGACCGCGGCGCCCGCGCGCCCCCGGTAGCTGATCCGAGGCTATCGTCCCTCGATCACCTCGCGGACCGCGCGGTCGTCCTCGCGCCAGCCCTTGCGGACCTTGACAAAGAGCTCGAGGTAGACCGGTGCTTTGAGGAAGGCCTCGATCTCGGTTCTCGCCTCCGTCCCGATCCTCTTCAGCATCGAGCCCTGCTTGCCGATCACGATGGCCTTCTGGCCCTCGCGCTCGAGCATGATGTCGGCGGCGATGCGGATCTTCCCGCCGTCCGCCTGCTCGTCCTCCCAGGCCCGCACCAGGACCGCGGTGGCGTAGGGAACTTCCTGTCCGCAGCAGTGGATGATGGCTTCGCGGATGAGTTCGGAAACGAGGAAGCGCTCGGACTTGTCGGTGAACTCGTCGATGGGGAAGAGAGCCGGGCCCTCGTGAAGCTGGTCGAGGACGGCCTTGAGCAGGACCTCGACGCCCTCGCCGGTGCGGGCGGAGATCGGCACCACCGCCTTGAAGCTGAGCCGGTTCCCGAGCCCCGCCATCAGGGGCAGGAGCTGGGACTTCGCGACCTTGTCCACCTTGTTGAGGGCGAGGACGATGGGCTTGCCGGACTGGCGGAGGAGGTCCGCGATGGGCCGATTGTGGGGCCCGTCGCGCTCGGTGGTGTCGACCATCCAGATCACCACGTCGGCCTCGCCGATGGCCGAATGGGCGACGCTCATCATCCGGGTGTGCATGGCGAGGAAGGGCTTGATCAGACCGGGCGTGTCGATGAACGCGATCTGGCCGTTCGGCCGATTCACGTAACCCAGGATCCGGTTGCGGGTGGTCTGGGGCTTGTCCGAGGTGATCGCGACCTTCTCGCCGACCAGGCGGTTGAGCAGCGTCGACTTGCCCGCGGAGGGCCGGCCCACGATGGTCACGAAGCCGGACTTGAATCCCGGCGGCGTGGTCGCGGGCGCTTCGGGCTCGTCCTTCAACTCGGAACTCTCTTCGCTCATTGCTCGACCTCGACCGCCGCCCTCGCGAACTGTACACGTCCCACCCGCTTGGGCGTGGCTTCGAGGATCTCGATGGTGTAGCCCTCGTGCTCGATCTTCTCGCCCGCCTTCGGCACGTGGCCGAAGAGGTTCATGGCGAGGCCCCCCACGGTGTCCACGTCGTCGGGCATGTCGAAGCCGGGATCGAGCGCGTCCTTGAGCGTCTCCAGGCTGACCCGGGCCGAGGCGCTGATCACGCCCTCGGCCGTGACCACCAGGGGCTCGGTCTCGTTGTCGTACTCGTCCTTGATCTCGCCCACCAGTTCTTCCAGGATGTCCTCGATGGAGACGAGGCCCGCGGTGACTCCGTACTCGTCCACCAGGATCGCGATGGACAGGCGCTTGCTCTGCATCTCGCGGAGGAGGTCCACGATCTTCTTGCCGTCGGGGACGATCAGGGCGGGGCGCACCATCGACTGGATGGTGGCGGTCTCGGGGCCGTCGTGGCTCACCAGGTCGCGGACATGGAGCACGCCCGCGATGTCGTCGAGGGTCTCCGCGTAGGCCACCAGCCTCGAGTACTGCGACTCGCGGAAGAGCTTCCGCGCCTCCGCCACCGTGCTCGAGGTGGGCAGGGCGGTGATGTCGAGGCGGGGGGTCATCACCTCGCGCGCCTGGGTCTTCGAGAAGCGGGCCAGGGAGTCGACGATCCGCGATTCGTTCTCGGCGAGGAGCGGCGGCGGGGGAATCTCGGTGTGGGAGGAGGGGACCCGGACCGAGCCGCTGTGGCCGTTCGAGTCGTCCTCGTCCATCCCGGTTGCCCGGCGCCGCAGCAGGGTGGTGAGGGGCCGCAGCAGGATGGCGTAGCGGTGATAGGGCCGGATGAGGGTGAGCAGAACGCGCTCGGGCCCGCGCCGCGCGATCGCGTAGGGCAGGGTCAGCCGGAAGATCAGGAGGTAGACGAACATGGTCACCAGGGCCACGAGCACCGCCCAGTGATTGAGGAGGTCCAGCAGCAGCACGGTGAGCAGGACGGTCATGGCCACGTGGGCGGTGTAGGTGCCGATGTGGATGGGCATCAGGATCGAAGGGGGGTCTTCGAAGTAGCGGCTGAGCTTCTCCATCTCCGGCGAATCCTCGTCCGCCATGGTGTGGAGGTTGCGGCGCTTCACCAGGTAGAAGGCCGCCTCGATGGTGGCGAGGCTGATCGAAATCAGGATCAGGACGAAGATCCCGAAGAGGCCGAGGAAGGTCATGCCGCGATCCTCCGGGAGGTTCCCCGGACCGCGCGGGCGGGGGAAGCCGCGCGCGCCAGGAGATGCGCCCGCAACCGCTTCTCGAGGGCTTCCATCTCGCCGTCGTCCGTTTCGTGATCGTAGCCCAGCACGTGGAGGAAACCGTGCAGGGCCAGGATCTCCAGTTCGCGGTCGAGGGCCCGGGAGAAGCGCTTCGCGTTCGCGCGCGCGGTCTCGACGCTGATGAAGATGTCGCCGAGACCCATGTCCTCGCCCTGGCTCTCGAAGGACAGGACGTCGGTGGGCTTGTCCTTGAAGCGGTAGTCGCGATTGAGCCGGCGCAGCGCCGCGTCGCCCGCGAACACGAGCGCGACCTCGCCGCTCACCTTCAACGACCGGGCCGCCCCCGCGAGGAGCCGTTCGATCCGATCGACTCGGATCCGGTGCTTGCGCTGCCGGTTGACGATCAGCACCGACAGCCCGTCCGTACTCGGAGGTTCGCGCTTCATGCCGCCCCGCCGTTCGATGGGCTGGCCGGCGTTCCGCCGCCCGCCGCGACGCCCTGCGGGTCGCGCTTCTCGTACGCCTTGATCACGCTCTGCACCAGCTTGTGACGGACCACGTCGCGCTGGTCGAAGTAACTGAAGCCGATGCCTTCGACGCCATTGAGAACGTTGATGGCGTCGACCAGGCCCGAGGTCCGGCCCTGGGGCAGGTCGACCTGGGTGATGTCGCCCGTGACCACCACCTTCGAGCCGAAGCCGATGCGGGTGAGCACCATCTTCATCTGCTCGGGCGTCGTGTTCTGCGCCTCGTCGATGATCACGAAGGCGTCGGACAGCGTGCGCCCGCGCATGAAGGCGATCGGGGCCACCTCGATCACGTGCCGGGCGATCAGGCGCTCGACCTTCTCGAACTCCATCATGTCGTAGAGGGCGTCGTAGAGCGGGCGGAGATACGGATCCACCTTCTGCTGCAGGTCGCCGGGGAGGAAGCCGAGCTTCTCGCCCGCCTCGACCGCGGGCCGGGCCAGGATGATCCTGGCCACCGCCTTGGTGTGGAGATACGAAACCGCTTGGGCCACCGCGAGATACGTCTTGCCGGTGCCCGCGGGCCCGATGCCGAAGACCATGTCGCTGGCGAGGATCTGCTCCAGGTAGCGTCGCTGGTTGAAACTCCTCGGCACGATGGTCTTCTTGCCGCTGCGGACCACGGCCTTGAGCAGGAAGTCCTTGAGGTCCGCGTTCTCGTTCTCGGAGACCAGGGTGGCGGCGAGACGCACGTCGCCCCCGGCCAGCGCGTAGCCGTTCGCCATCATGGTGGTGAGCTGGTTCAGCACGGAGACGGTCTGGCGCTCGCCCGCCTCGGCTCCCTCGATGATGAGGTCCGCCCCGTCGTTCTTGATCCGGACCTTGAGGATCTCCTCGAGCGAGCGAAGGTTCTCGTCCTTCACCCCGAAGAGCTCGTCCG
>DAORUA010000386.1:0-3697 GCA_035432945.1 Vicinamibacteria bacterium
CGAGGACGCGGCTCGTTCGAGTTGATCGCGCATGGCGGGGCGCGCGGCCCGCGTCAGGGCCGGGACCATCGCGGCGAAGTCGAGAGCAACGCGGAAGCAATCGAGGCGCTCGTGATCGAGCGGCGGCAGATTGTTCGCGGGAGGCGTGGTGGGCTCGGCGGTTGCGTTTTCGGGCGTGAGATTCAAAGCGGGGCTCCTTTAAGTGGAACGGCCCAAGCGCCGTCCTCACCCGCAAGGACGGCGCTTGCCTCCACGCGTGGAGCCCCGCCGTCTCACGCCCGAAAGGTAGCAACCGCCGTGACCACCGCTCGGACGCGCGACAGCCTCGCGGCGCGAGTGTGAGGCATCGACGTCGCGGTCGGGAACGGGCGTTCGCGCTGGCCCCGGCTTTCGCCGGGGTGACGGGAGGGGCGCACCGTCGTACTCGTGATCGGCCGTAGAAGGGCCGGGGCCTGAGATCGGTGTTCGTTCCGTACTCGTACTCGGCCGCAACGTGGTTAGGCCCACGTGTACGAGGGGACGAGCACGCCCCGGGAGAACGTCCCGGACTACTTCACGTCGATCACGGCCTCGCCCAGCGCTTCCGCGAGGGGCTGTACTCCGAGCCCCGGCTCGGTGGACGCGGCCAGGCGCCCGTTCCGACGGCGCGGCGCGCCGAAGGCGATCGGCTTCGTCACGTACGAGTTGAAGTCCGTGGCGGTGAAGAGGAACTCGGGCGGCGTCGAGTGGGCGAGATGGGCGATGGCCGCGGTCACGATGTCCCCGCCCCAGGTGTCTTCGATGGTGAGGGCGATTCCGAGCGACACCGCCAGGTCGCGGATCTGACGCGCGGGGGTCAGCCCTCCGACCTTGGAGATCTTGAGATTGATGACGTCAGCCGCGTGATCGTTCGCGGTCCGCACCAGCATGCCGATGCCGTCCACGTTCTCGTCGAGGATGAACGGGTGCGAGGTCTTCCGCCGCACCGACAGACACTCCTCGTAGGTGAGGCACGGCTGCTCGATGTAGACGTCGATGTCTTCCACGCCCCGGACCACCCGGATGGCCTCGTGCATGAGCCAGCCGGTGTTGGCGTCCGCGATGAGAATGTCGCCGCTCTGCAGCCGCTTCGACACGGTGCGGATGCGCGCGATGTCGGTCTCCACGTCGGAGCCCACCTTCAACTGGAAGCGGTGATAGCCCTCGGCCCGGTACTGGCCCACCTTCTCCGCCATGGCGTCGGGCGACTCCTGCGAGATGGCGCGGTAGAGATGGAAGTCGTCGCCGAACCGTCCGCCGAGCAGGGTCACGATGGGCTGACCGCAGGCCTGGCCGAGGATGTCCCACGCGGCCACGTCGATTCCCGACTTTGCGTACGGGTGCCCCTTGAGTGCCCGGTCCATGGCGCGATAGAGGGCGGTGGTGTCGCGCGGGTCGAGGCCGATCAGGCTGGGCGCGATCTTCGCGAGGCCGGCCCGCACGCCTTCTGCGTAGGAGGGCAGATAGGTGGGCCCGAGAGGGCAGACTTCGCCGTGGCCCACGAGGCCCTCGTCCGTCTCCACCCGGACCACGGTGGAGTCGAAGACGTCGACCGACTTGCCGCCCGACCACGAGTACCGGCCTTCGTGGAGCGGAAGCTCGACGCGATAGGCGAGGATCCGGGTGATTTTCATACCCTGAGCCTACAGCCTCGCGCCGGCCTAGTAACGTTGCGGGGCCATGCGAGCGGCGATGACCATCGAGCGTGCCGTTTGACGGACCAGGCGACGATGCGGAGGCGCGCCCTCATCGCCGCGCCGGTCGTGATCCTGGTCCTGCATCTGGCCTCGGTGCTGACCCTCGGAACCAGTCCCTCGGGATCCCTCGCTTCCAACGCCCTCCAGGCGGCGGCGGCGGCCGTGGCCGCGCTCATGAGCTTCGGGGCGTCGCGTCGCTCCACGGGTTTCGCCCGGAGTTTCTGGACGCTCGTCGGCGTCGCCTTCGTCATCTGGACCGCGGGACAGGTGATGTACCTGTACCATGAGAACTGGCTCGGCCAACGCGTCCCGCAGCCTTCCTGGACCCACTTCCTGTTCCGGCTGTATGGCGCGCCCCTGGTGATGGCCCTGCTCATCACCCACGAAGACCCGGAGCCGGGCGGCCGGGACTGGCTGCGGATCCTCGACGCCGCCCAGGTCGGAATCCTCTTCCTCTTCTTCTACTTCGATCTCTACTTCGTTCCCGGCGGCCAATGGCAGGGACTGACCCTTCTGTATCTGTGGGGCTTCTTCGACCTTTCGGATCTGGAGAACTGGTCTCTCTTCGCGGCCTTTCTGGTGCGCAGCCGCCTGTCCCGCCGGCCGGCGGAGCGCGCGGCCTCGTTCCGGCTGGCCCCGTACCTGCTGGCCTATGCGCTGAGCTCGAGCTTCTACAACTACACCTTCCGCGAGCGCGTGCTCCGCACCGGCGACTGGGCCGATCTCGTCTTCACCCTCAGCCTGGGCCTGGGGGCCCTGCTCGCCGCCTTCTGGAAGGAAGACGGGGCGGCGAAGGAGCCTTCGGGTCGTCTCCCCGTGGTCACCTGGGTCCCCGCCGTCCTGCCCCTCATCACCCTCGGCCTGGCCCTGCCCATGGCCCGGAGCGAGCCAGCGGTCGCGTTCGTCGCGGTCTTTGGTTCGGTCGCGTGCTTCGGCGCGCGCCTGCTGATCACTCTGTATCGCCGCCGGCGATTGATGGAGGCGCTGCAGGCAAGCGAGTCGAGGTACGCGAGCCTCCTGAACCTCGCTCCCGACGCCATCTTCGTTCACACCGACGGTCGAATCACCTTCGCGAATCCCGCCATCGCCCGGGTTCTGGGGCTCAAAACACCGGCCGAGGTGGTGGGGCGGCATGTGCTCGACTTCGCCCCGCCCGAACTGCGCGAGCAGTATGCGCCCCGGATGGCGGGGGACGACTCGGCGCCTACCGGCCTCGTGGTGGTGAGGAGCGACGGCGCGCGCCGCAACATCGAGGCGGTGGGCATGAGGATGGAATCGGAAGGCGGCGCCGGGACGGCGGTCACCCGCCTCGTGATCGCCCGCGACGTCACGGAACGCCTCCAGGCCGAGGCCGAGCGCGAGTCGCTGATCCGGGCGCTGGAAGCAAAAAACGCGGAGCTCGAACGCTTCACCTATACCGTGTCCCACGATCTGAGGAGCCCCCTCGTCACCATCGGCGCTTACGTCACCCACGTCGAGGAGGCGGCGGCCCGCGGCGATCTCGTGGGTCTGCGCACCGACCTCGAGCGCATACGCCGCGCCTCGGTGAAGATGGACCTGCTCCTCAAGGATCTGCTCGACCTCTCGCGCGTCGGCCACGTCATGGCTCCGCCCGAGGCGATTCCCTTCGAGGCGCTCGCCCGGGAGGCGGAGGCCCTGGTCCATGGACGCCTCGCGTCGCGGGGGATCGGGGTGGAGATACAAGGCGGCCTTCCCGCGGTCCTCGGCGACAAGGTCAGGCTGATGGAGGTCCTCCAGAACCTGATCGACAACGCCGCGAAGTTCATGGGGGACCAGGAGAACCCGCGGATCGAGATCGGGGCCCGGGGCGAGGGCGACGGCGTGGTGTTCTTCGTCCGCGACAACGGCCTGGGCATCGAGGCGCAGCACCACGATCGCATCTTTGGCCTCTTCGACAAGCTCGACTCGGGCGGCGAGGGCACGGGCGTGGGTCTCGCCCTGGTCAAGCGGATCATCGAGCT
>DAORUA010000387.1:0-3685 GCA_035432945.1 Vicinamibacteria bacterium
ACCTCGGGCCGGTGCGCGAGCGACTGCGCGAGCTTGATCCTCTGGCGCATGCCCTTGCTGTAGCCGCCCACCTTGCGGTGCATCGCGTCCTTGAGGTCCACGGTCTCGATGGCTTCGGTCGCGAGCTTCCGGGCCTGGGTCTCGTCGAACCCATTCAGGGACAGCAGGGCGCTCACGAACTGCAGGCCGGTGAAGTCCTCGAAGAATGCGTCGGTGTCGGAGCACAGGCCCACGGAGTGGAAGACGTCCGGGGACCCGAAGGCGGGCCGGCCCAGGAGCTCGACCGTGCCCTGGCTCGGGCGAAGCTGACCGCTCGCGAGTTTCAGGAGCGAACTCTTCCCCGCCCCGTTCGGGCCGAGCAGACCGTAGACCCCGGGGCCAAGTTCGAAACTCACGTCGTTCAAGGCCATCACCGGGCCGTACCAGCGCGACGCTTTCTTGAAGACCACCCGCGCCGTCACTTCACGATCTCCACCGCGCGCACGCGGGTCTTGAGCGTGAGAAAACACCCCAGGGCGAGCACGGCCAGGACCAGGAGGGCCCATTCGGGCGAAAGCTCCGCGGTCATGCGCGTGGGCTTGACCTGGAAGATCCACTCGCCCACCCGCCGCATGCTGGCCTGAATCGAGGCGAGGCCGGCGTAGGGACTGCGGGTGGCCTGCCAGGCGATCCCCTGGGCCACCGTGGTGCCCACGAAGACGAAGAAGAAACCGAGACCCGCGAAACGGGGATTTCGGGCGAGCGCCGACATCACCAGGACCAGCCCGATGGTGGGCAGCATCATGACCAGCGAGAACCCGACGATCTTGGGAAGCAGCAGCAGGTGGGCCGCGTCGCCGAGCACGTCGGGCGCGAGGGAACGCGCTCCGATGAAGAGCACCACTCCGGGGATCAGGGTCACCATGGAGAGGGACGCGAACAGGATCGAGACCTTGCCCAGGATGTAGTCGCCCAGGGTGAGGGGCCTCGAGAGATAGAGGAGGAGCCCGCCCGTCCGCATGTCGTTCGCGATGAGGCCGGCGCCCGCGTAGGCCGACATGAGGAGCATCCAGGGCATCTGCATGGCCATGAAGTCGAAGAAGAGCTTGTCGTCCACCGGAACCACGCGGCGGGCCTCGGGGAACCGGGTGGTGAAGTAGACCTGCACCAGGCGGCCGAAAACCGGGAGCCAGGCGATCGCGATGAGGCCCAGGAAGGCCCGGAAGCTCACCAGGGCCTTGAGTCCCTCGCGCGCGATGGGGATCCACCGCTGCGCGCGGAGAGGAATCGAGGCGTCGAGCCGCCGATAGTGCTGCTCGTAGATCTGGCTGGAGCTCATGCCGCGTTCGAGGTGGCGCGAAGGAAGATGTCCTCGAGCGTGTCCTCGGCCTTTCGGAGGTGCCGGATCTGGGTTCCACTCGCGGCCGCGGTGTCGAAGAGCCAGGAAACGGAGGCGCCTTCGGGAAGGGCCACGCGCCAGGCATCCGGGCCGGGTTGCGCCTCGCCCCCCCGTTTCCGCGCCTCGGCGATGAAGTTGTCGGTCTCGCCCTTGACCCGGATGACGTACCAGTCGCGATCCAGCTTCTTCAGGTCCTCGACGCGCCCCTGGGTGCGAATCGCTCCGCCCGAGATGACCAGGATGCTCTCGCAGACCTTCTCGACGTCGCGCAGCAGGTGGGAGCACAGGACCACGGAAAGGCCGCGCAGGGTCACGATGTCGCCGATGAGGTGGAGCATCTCCTCGCGGCCGGCCGGATCGAGGCCGTTGGTCGGCTCATCGAGCAGCACGATCTCGGGGTCGTGGACGAGCGCGGTGGCGAGCTTGGCCTTCTGCTTCATGCCCGTCGAGTAGGTCTCGACCTTGCGGTAACGCTCCTCGCCGAGTCCCACGAACTGCAGGACCTCGTGCGCGCGGCGCATCGACTCGCTCTGGGGCAGGCCGGAAAGCTCCCCGGCGAAGGCCACGGTCTGCACCGCGGTGAGATCGGGAAGGTGGGCGTCGACCTCGGGCATGTAGCCGATGCGACGACGAACCTCGAGCGGGGAGACCGAGGGCGAGAGACCGAAGGCTTCGATCCGCCCCGCGGCGGGCGACAGGAAACCGAGGAGGGCCTTCAGGAGCGTGGTCTTTCCGGCTCCGTTCGGACCGAGGAGGCCGGTGGCCCCGCGCGCGAACCGACCCGAAGCCGCGTCGAGCGCCACCCGGGACCCGTAGCGGACGGTCAGGGCTTCGAATTCGACGAGGGTCTCGGTCATGGGAGGAGCGATCTAATCACGATTCGGGGCAAAACCGCGGGGGCCCCGTCCAGAAGCCCTAACGAGAAAGCCCCAAGGGTTGTTCCTTGGGGCCAGGTCTCACGACTGCGCGCGGCGTCTTCGGGATCAGGCGGCGGAGATTTCGTCCTCGAGCAGGACCACGAGCTCGTTGTCGAAAGCGGAGCCCGCGTTCCGGTTCAGGCTCTCCGCGTACTTGATCACCATCTCGAGTTGCTCGAAGGTGAGCGTTTCGAGCATCCGGGTCACGCGCTCTTGAAGTTCTTCCATGTCGACGTCTCCTCCGTTTCGTTTCGTCCGCCCTCGTCCTGCGTTTCCTGGAGAACCGCCCCCTTTAAGAGCACCCGCTGGTGGCGCCGCAGTTGGCGCAGCGGTAGCAGGCGCCGTTCCTGACCATCAGCGAACCGCACTCGTGGCAGGGCGGCGCGTCGGCCTGGACCTTGAACGCGACCTGTCCCTGGCTGGCCGCCGGGGGCTGGGGAGCGGCGGGAGCCGCCGCCGGCTTGGCCGCTTGAAGTGCGGCCGGCCGCGGGGTTTCCGAAGTGACCGCCGGGATCAGCGCGGGCTCGCCCGCGTCCTCGCGGGTCCGGCCGAGGAACTTCACCGCCATCCAGCGGGCGATGTAGTCGGTGATCGACTTCGCGTAGCCGATGTCGGGATTCTTGGTGAAGCCCGACGGCTCGTAGCGGGTGTGCGAGAACTTGTCGACGATCGCTTCCAGGGGCACTCCGTACTGGAGCGCGAGGGACAGCGAGGTCGCGAAACCGTCCATGAGACCGGAGACGGTCGAGCCTTCCTTGGCCATGACCAGGAAGACCTCGCCCGGCTTTCCGTCCTCGTACATGCCGACCGTGATGTAGCCCTCGTGTCCGGCGATCGAGAACTTGTGGGTGATGGCCTGGCGCTCGTCCGGGAGTTTGCGGCGGATGGGGCGGCCCTCGACCACACCGATCCCGGGCACCGCGACCACCTGGGGCTCGCCGTGCTTCTTGTCCGTGGGCATCGAGGTGGAGAGAGGCTGGCTGCGCTTGCATCCGTCGCGATAGACCGCGACCGCCTTGAGGCCGAGGCGCCAGGACTCGATGTAGGCCTTGGCGATCTCCTCGGGGGTCGAGTCGGTGGGCATGTTCACGGTCTTGCTGATCGCCCCCGAAAGGAAGGGCTGGACCGCGGCCATCATCTTGATGTGGCCCATGTAGTGGATGGAACGCTTGCCGTTCGCGGGCGGGAAGGCGCAGTCGAAGACCTCGATGTGCTCGTCCTTGAGGTGCGGCGCGCCCTCGATCATCTCCTTTTCATCGATGTACTTCACGATGTCCTGGACCTGGGCCGCGTTGTAACCCATGCGACGGAGCGCGGCGGGAACCGACTGGTTGATGATCTTGATCATCCCGCCGCCCACGAGCTTCTTGTACTTCACGAGGGCGATGTC
>DAORUA010000388.1:0-1577 GCA_035432945.1 Vicinamibacteria bacterium
GGGTTCATGGAAACGCCTCGGTTGTGCGGCTTCTTGCCCAGCCACCGCTTGCGGCCGGCCTTGCCGTGCTTCACGTTCTTGTGCTCGGCGTTGCCCACCTGTCCGATGGTCGCCTTGCACAGGACGTGGACCTTGCGGATCTCGCCCGACGGCAGCTTGATCTGCGAGTAGTCGCCCTCTTTGGCCACGAGCTGGGCGCCGACGCCCGCGCTCCGGACCATCTGCGCGCCCTTGCCGGGGCGGAGTTCGATGTTGTGGATGATGGTGCCCGCGGGAATCTGCTGGATCGGCATGGAGTTGCCGGGCAGGATGTCGGCGCCTTCGCCGGAGATCACGGTCTTCCCCACCACCAGGCCGTCGGGGCAGAGGATGTAGCGCTTCTCGCCGTCGGTGTAGTGGAGCAGGGCGAGCCGGGCCGAACGGTTCGGATCGTACTCGATCGCCGCCACCTTCGCGGTGATGCCGTCCTTGTTGCGCTTGAAGTCGATGACGCGGTAGCGCCGCTTGTGGCCGCCCCCTCTGAACCGGATGGTCAGGCGTCCGCGCGAATCGCGGCCGCCCGACTTGCGAAGGGGCTCGGTGAGCGCCTTCTCGGGACGGGTCTTGGTGATCTCCTCGAACGAGGGAGTCGCCATGACGCGGCGGCTGGGGGTGTAGGAACCGTAGGTCTTTAGAGCCATTGGATTTCTTTTAGACGGCCTCGTGGAACTCGATCATCTTTTCGTCCTTCTTGAGGAGGACGTAAGCCTTCTTCCAGTCCGGACGATGGCCCTGGTAGCGCCCCTGGCGGCGAAGCTTGCCGGGCATGTTCGCCACGCGGACCTGCTCGACCTTCACGTTGAAGAGCTTCTCCACCGCCTTCTTGATCTCGGGCTTGGTGGCGTCGCGATGCACTTCGAAGACGAGGGTGCGGATCGTCTCCTTCTGGAGGGTGGTCTTCTCCGTCACGAGCGGGCGGCGGATGACTTCAAAGATGGTGTTCATCGGGCCAGTCTCTCTTCAAGTCGCGAGAGGGCCGCGGTGGAAACCGCGAGCGTCTTGCAGTTGAGGATGTCGTAAACGGTCAGGTGCGAGGTCTCGATCACCCGGAAGCCCGGGATGTTGCGGCTCGAGAGGATGAGGGCGTCGGACGGCTCGCTCTCCACGTAGATCGTCTTCCCGTCGAAGTTGAGCGCATCGATCGCGGCCTTGAGGGCCTTGGTCTTCGGGGAGTCGGCCTTGATGGACTCGACGATCCGGAGCGAACCGGTGCGGTTCTTGGTCGACAGGGCCTGGCGAAGTGCTGCGGTCAGCGCCTTCTTGGGCATGGAGTAGGAGTAGTCGCGGGGGGTGGGTCCGAAGACCGTGCCGCCGTGACGCCACAGGGGGGTGCGCTTGTCGCCGACCCGGGCCTGGCCCGTGCCCTTCTGCTTCCAGGGCTTCTTGCCGGAGCCGGACACGTCGCCGCGGCTCTTGGTCTTGTGCGTGCCCGAGCGCGCGCCGGCGCGATAGAGCTTGACCGCCTCGTAGAGGAGGTGATCGTTCGGACGCAGTTCGAAGACGGAGGGAGCGAGCTTGACCTGGCCGGAGGCCTTGCC
>DAORUA010000388.1:1677-3683 GCA_035432945.1 Vicinamibacteria bacterium
CCTCCCCTTACTTTCCGGTCCGGCGCGTGCCGGCCTTGTTGACGATGACGTAGGAGGAGATGGACCCGGGAACCGCGCCCTTCACGACCAGGAGGTTGTTCTCGGCGTCGATCTCCACCACCTGGATGTTCTTGGTGGTGACGGTCTCGTCGCCCATGTGGCCGGCCGCCCGCAGGCCCTTGATGACGCGCGAGGGGAAGGCCGAGGCGCCGATGCCGCCGGGAGCCCGGTGGTGCATGGAGCCGTGGGTGCCGTCGCCGCCGCGGAAGTGATGCCGCTTGACCACGCCGGCGAAGCCCTTGCCCTTGCTGGTGCCGGTGATGCTCACCTTGTCGCCCGGGCCGAAGAGCGAGACGTTCACCTTGTCGCCGGGATTGATCGCCTCGGATTCCGGAACGCGGAACTCGCGGGTCAGCCGGGTCGGCGGGATTCCCGCCTTCTTGAAGTGACCCTGCATGGGCTTGGTGGTGTGCTTCACACGCTTCTCTTCGACGAATCCAACCTGGACCGCCGAGTAGCCGTGTTTCGCGGTGGTTTTCCGCTCGACCACGACGCAGG
The DNA here is from genome assembly GCA_035432945.1 of Vicinamibacteria bacterium. GTDB lineage: Bacteria > Acidobacteriota > Vicinamibacteria > Fen-336 > JAGNNV01 > JAGNNV01. The sequence continues at coordinate 2,236 of DAORUA010000388.1, forward strand.
GACCCGCGGTGAGGACGGTGGCAGGAATAGCCCTGCCGTCCTTCCCGTAGACCTGGGTCATGCCGACCTTTTTTGCGATGATTCCCTGAACTGGCATTATCTTTCCTACGTTCGAGCGTGCTCTTTGCCGAAAGCCTTGATCTCGACGTCAACGCCCGCCGGGAGATCGAGCTTCATCAACGCGTCCACCGTCTGAGGGGTGGGCTCGCAGATGTCGATGATTCGCTTGTGGGTGCGAATCTCGAACTGTTCGCGACTCTTCTTGTCGACGTGAGGCGAGCGCAGGACGGTCCAGCGGTTCTTGATGGTCGGGAGCGGGATGGGACCGGCGACACGCGCGCCGGTCCGTTTCGCCGTGTCGACGATCTCGGACGTGGACTGATCCAGGACGCGGTAATCGAACGCGCGCAACCGGATCCGGATCTTCTCGTTGAGCATCATGGCTTTGGTGGACTCGCTTCTTTATGTCGACTGTGGAGTAGCTGACTACTCGATGATGTCCGACACCGTGCCGGAACCCACCGTGCGTCCGCCCTCGCGGATCGCGAACCGAAGGCCCTTTTCCATGGCGATCGGGTTGTTGAGGGTCACTTCGACCTGGGTGTTGTCCCCCGGCATGACCATCTCGACGCCCGTGGGCAGGGTGGCGACGCCGGTGACGTCGGTGGTGCGGAAGTAGAACTGCGGACGGTAGCCGGTGAAGAAGGGGGTATGACGGCCGCCCTCTTCCTTGGTGAGGATGTAGACCTCGCCCTTGAACTTCGTGAAGGGCTTGATGCTGCCCACCTTGGCGAGGACCATGCCGCGCTCGATGTCCTTGCGCTCCGTACCGCGGAGCAGGACGCCGATGTTGTCGCCGGCCGTGCCCTCGTCGAGGAGCTTCTTGAACATTTCGATGCCGGTGACGACCTTCTTCTCGGTGGGACGCAGGCCGACGAGATCGACTTCCTCGCCCACCTTCACCTTGCCGCGCTCGACGCGGCCGGTGGCCACGGTGCCGCGGCCGGAGATGGTGAAGATGTCTTCGATCGGCATCAGGAAGGGCTTGTCGACCTCGCGGGTCGGCATCGGAATGTAGCGGTCGACCTCGGCCATCAGCTTGAGGATGGGCTCGGCGCCCGCGTCCTTGCCGTCGCCGTCGAGGGCCTTCACCGCCGAACCGCGGACCACCGGGATTTCGTCGCCCGGGAAACCGTAGTGCTTGAGCAACTCGCGAACCTCGAGCTCGACGAGGTCGAGGAGCTCGGCGTCGTCGACGAGGTCGCACTTGTTGAGGAAGACCACGATCGAGGGCACGCCGACCTGACGGGCGAGCAGGATGTGCTCCTTGGTCTGGGGCATGGGGCCGTCGGCCGCGGAGACCACGAGGATCGCGCCGTCCATCTGCGCGGCTCCGGTGATCATGTTCTTGATGTAGTCGGCGTGGCCCGGGCAGTCGACGTGCGCGT
>DAORUA010000389.1:0-3676 GCA_035432945.1 Vicinamibacteria bacterium
GGTTCGCTTCGACGAGTTCCTTCTTCGCCTGCTCGGCCTGGATCTCGCCGATGAGGACGGAGTCGAGAGTGCGCTTCAAGTCGGCGGTGGTCGAACCGAAGTCGTCCTGGAGATCGCGAAGCGCCTGCTTCTTCTCCTGGATGTCGCGCTTGATGACCTTCTTCTGCTCTTCGGAGAGACGGCCCTCGCTCTTCACCACCATGCGGGTGACCTGCTCTTCGAGCTGCGACACGCGGTCGACCGCTTCACGCAGGCGGTCGAGGAGGCGGCGCTTCACGTTCTCGGTGAGTTCGAGGCGGCGGATGGCCTTGGAGAAAGCCACGCGCTGACGACCGACCCGCCACTTGCCCCTGACCCACTTGGGGTCTTTCTTCGTGGTGTCCTCGTACTTCGCCTTGAGGGTGAGGTAGCCGTCGAAGGCGGCCTTGACGTTGCCGACGAGCTTCAGGGTCTCGCGCTTCTTGCGCTCGAGCTTCTCCTCGGTGATCTCTTCCTCGACGAAGATGACCAGTTCCTTGACCCCGATGCGGGAGGCTTCGAGCTGTTCGCCCGCGGCGAGGATTTCCCGGGCGGCCATGGGCGTGCGCGTGATCTGGGCGAGCATGATGCGCTTGCCGCGCTCGATGCGCTTGGCGATCGCGACTTCGCCCTCGCGGGTGAGGAGGGGAACCGTGCCCATCTCGCGCAGGTACATGCGGACGGGGTCGTTGGTCTTGTCGAGCGTCCCCGGGGTGAGGTCGATGGTCTCGCCTTCTTCGGCGTCGGACTTCTCGCGGAACTTCTGCTCGGAGTCGATGATCTCGATGCCCATCGAGCCGAACATGGCGAAGACGTCTTCCAGCTCGTCGGACGTGTGGATGTCCGTGGGGAGCATCTCGTTGACTTCTTCGTAGAGAAGGTAGCCCTTCTCCTTGCCCATCGTGATGCCGGTGCGTACTTCGTCGTACTTCTCTTCGAGTGTGAGGGCCATTTTGTCGTTCTAAGTGCTCCGCTGCTTCAGGAACCTTGTATTTTCGCCTGTCGAGGCTCCTTTCTCCAACTTGGCCTTCAGGACACCGACCGTAAGGCCTCGATTTCCCTGGAAATGCGGGTTTTCTCCTCCAGGACCGCGTCGATGTCCTGGCCCGCTCCGCCCCGCACCAGAGTCTTCTGGATTTCGCTCAGGCGCCGCTCCAGTAGGAGCTTGCGCAGGGACATGGCGCAGGGCCGAGCCGAGCCCGCTTCGACCTCCAGGTCCTGAACCGCGATCTCGCGCAACACGCGGCGATCTTCGTCGTCAGGGAGCGCGTCCTGGAGGGTGCCGAGCGACGCTTCGCCGCCGGCCTCGGAGAATCTCAGGAGGGCGGTGAGGATGGAACCCGCGCGCAGGGACGAGAGGTCGAGGCCCTCGAGCTCCGCGAAGGCGTCCGCGACATCGGGCAGACTCTTCAGGGCCAGGGCCACGAGCCAGACTTCGGACCGGGTCAGCTCCTGTTTCGGCGCGGCCATGGGAGTGCGGATCGCGGGAGTGAAGGCCTGCGGCCTTACCGCCTGCCTCGACCCCAGGGATCGAGCCACTTCCTCGGACGCGGCGATGGGATCGATTTTCCCGATCTGCGCGATCCGCGGGATCCAGGCGGCGCGCTCCACGCCGCTCTCAATTCGGCCGAGAGCGGGAAGGAGAGCATTCATGTACGCGGCCTTGCCGGCCGGGCTCTCGATGTCGTTCTCCCGGGCGGAGAGCCGGGCCAGCCATTCGATCGCGGGCTCGGCCGACTCGATCTTCGCGAGGAAGGGTTCGCGGCCGCGCTCGCGGACGAAGGTATCGGGGTCGTGGCCGGATTCGAGAGCCACCACGCGCACGTCCATCTTCTCGTCCAGAAAGATCTCGATGGAGCGGCGGGTCGCTTTCACGCCGGCCTCGTCGCCGTCGAAGCACAGGACCGCGCGGGGAGCGAGGCGCTTCAGGAGCCTCGCCTGCTGCGAGGTGAGAGCGGTGCCGCATGGCGCCACCGCGGAGGCGACGCCGGCCTCGATCGAGCGGGCCACGTCGAGGTAGCCCTCCATGATGATGGCTCGACCGGTCTTGCGAATCTCCTCCTTGGCCCAGCTGAGTCCGTACAGTGTCCGGCTCTTCTGGTAGGCGGGACCCTCTGGCGAGTTCAGGTACTTGGGTTCGTCGGCGGGATCGAGGGCGCGCGCGCCGAAAGCCACGACCCGGCCGCGGTCGGAGAGAATCGGGAACATGGCCCGGTTCCGGAACCGGTCGTAGAGCCCGCGCTGGCCCCGGACGGCGAGACCCGCCATCTCGATGAGTTCCTCTCGGAACTGCACCTTGAGCAGTTTCACCAGGTCTTCCCACGCGTCGCGGGTGGCGCCCGCGCGGATGAAGCGCAGCGTCTTGTCCGAGAACTTGCGGCCCTGAAGGTACTCGCGCGCCCGGCGTCCCGCGTCGGCCCAGAAGAACTGTTCGAAGTGGGCGGCCGCCGCCTCGAGAACAGGCTCGATCTCGACCCGGAGCCGATCCTCGGGCGACTCCTCGCGCGAATCCGGGATGGTCACGCCGAACCGACGGGCCAGGGACTCGATCGCATCCTTGAAGGAAAGTCCTTCCTTCAGTTTCACGAACTCCACCACATCTCCGCCCGCGCCGCAGCCGAAGCAGTGGAAGACCGGCGGATCCGCGCGAACCGTGAAGGAGGGCGACTTTTCCTTGTGGAAGGGGCACAGGCCCTTGTGCGACCGGCCGACCTTCTTCAGGACCACGTGCTCCGACACGACGCTCACGATGTCGGCGCGGCCCTTGAGCTCGTCCATGAACGACGGCGAGAACAGGGTCATCGCCGCAGCTCCACGATGGTGGCGCCCGCTCCGCCCTCGTTCGGGGCGCCGTCCCGGAAACCGGTGACGTGCGGATGCGACTTCAGGAGATCGCGCACGGCAGCACGCAGCCGGCCCTGTCCGAAACCATGAACGATCCGGACGCTGGGCGCATCGGCGAGAAAGGCATCATCGAGGAACTTATCAACCAGGGGCGTCGCCTCATCAACGCGCATGCCGACGAGCATGAGCTGGCTCTGGGCCGGGGTCTCGTCATTCGCCCTCGCCTGGGCCGAAGAGTCGCCCTTCGGCCGGGCCGCTTCCGCGGGCCAGCGGGGCGGACCCGGAGCCTTCGGATTCTTCGCGCGCTGCACCAGGGCGCGGCCGAGGCGGATTCTCTTGCCTCCCGAATCGATTTCGACATCCGCATCGGTGAGCGCGGTGACCAGGCCGCGCCAGCCGAGGGCGGGAGCCTCGACAAAATCGCCCACCGACAGCGAGCCCAAAGCCGACGTGGCGGCGCGAGCTTCACGCTCCGGGGTTACCTGACTCAGGATCTCTCCCCTCACGCGGACCACCGCGCGCGGCGTCTTCGCTCCCTTGAGCTTCTCCTCGGCCTCCGCGAACAGGGCGCGGAGGCGCTGCTCTTCGGCCTCGCGGCGCGCCTGGATCCGGTTGCGGGTGTCCTCGCGCATCCGCTCCCGCTCGTCTTCGATGCGCGCCAGGCGGGCCGAGAGCATCTGCTCGAGTTCCCGGACCTTCCGCTGTTCGACTTCCAGCCGTTCCTGGTTCTCCGCGAGCTCCGCTTTCTCGCGCGCGAGGTCCGCGAGGATCGCCTCCTGTTTCCTGGCCGACTCGGGCAGCCGGGCCCGCGCGT
>DAORUA010000390.1:0-3670 GCA_035432945.1 Vicinamibacteria bacterium
GTAGCCTGGCCTTGGGCCACGAAAGCCGGGGCCCAGGCGCGGTGAAAAGTGCCTGTTTCGACCTGGCTGGCCCCCGGCTTTCGCCGGGGTGATGGTGGTGGGAACCCCATGCGAACCCGGTCGTGCAGGCGGCTTCTGGAGGCGGCAGCTGGGCCCGAAGATGGAGCGGGGTCGGATGCTGAGGTGGGTCGCTGGCGACGAGGCGTTGATCGCGAGTCGCCGGATTCCGTCGGTAAAGTTCGCGATCATCGAGCCGAGTAAGGAGGCACACGATTCACTCGTTCCGGTATTCCAGTGCCGACGCACGAGGCGTCCGCGGCGCCGCGAGCCCACCTCAGCGTCCCGGCCCCGCGGGCCACCCCTGCCAAGCCTGCGAGATTGCTTCGGCCCACTTCGAAACGGATCGGGGCCTCGCAATGACGGCCCCGGGTTTCTCTCCCCAGTCACGGCCGCAGTCGGTGAATGGACTCGCAATGACGACCCAGCAACTCATCGCTGCACGGGGATCGTAGGGTTCCGGGGCCGCGAGCGTGGGAAACTCCGTCCGCGATGCCGGTTCCTGCAACCCGCGTTTCGGTGGAAGAGGAGTTTCGACGGCGGTTCGGCCGCGAACCGGAGGTCGTGGTGCGCGCGCCGGGGCGGGTCAATCTCATCGGCGAGCACACCGACTACAACGATGGTTTTGTGATGCCCATGGCGATCGACCGCTGGGTCACGATCGCCGCGCGGCCGCGGACGGACGGGCGCGTGACCCTCCACTCGATCGACCTCAACGACGAGGGCTCGTTCACGCTCGGCGGGCAGGGCGAGCCGAGTCGCGAGTGGATCGACTACGTGCGCGGGGTCGCGTGGGCCCTCTCGGACGGGGGGAAGGCCCTCACCGGATTCGACGGGGTGGTCTCCGGGAACGTCCCGGTGGGCGCGGGGCTCTCTTCGTCCGCGGCCTTCGAGATGGCGGCCACGCGGGTCTTCGCCGCGGTCTCCGGCTTCGAATGGGAGGCCGTGGACATGGCGCGAGCCGGACAGCGCGCGGAGAACCTGTGGATGGGGGTCAACTGCGGGATCATGGATCAGCTGATCTCCGCGGGGGGACAGGCCGGCCACGCGATCCTGATCGACTGCCGGTCACTGGACATGCGCCCCGTGCCCTTGTCCCGGGACGTCGCGGTGGTGGTCCTGGACACGACCACGCGGCGGCAGCTCGTCGGCTCGGAATACAACGACCGCCGCGACCAGTGCGCGGCCGCGGCGGCCGCCTGCGGGGCCTCTTCTCTTCGCGACGTGAGCCAGTCGCAACTGGACGCGGGCCGCGAGGCGATGGGCGAGGTCGCCTTCCGCCGGGCGCGCCATGTCCTGTCCGAGAACGATCGGACCCTCCGCGCGGCGGAGGCGATGCGCGCGGGCGATGCGAGGCTCCTCGGGCAGATGATGAACGAAAGCCACCAGAGCCTCCGCGACGACTATGAGGTCTCGACGCGCGCGCTGGACGCGATGGCGGAGAGCGCCCGGAGCGCGCCCGGCTGCCATGGCGCCCGGCTGACCGGGGCGGGCTTCGGCGGTTGCGTGGTGGCGCTGGTGGATCGACATCGGCTCCACGGCTTCGCGCCGCAGGCGGTCGCGACGTTTACGGCCACCATGCACCTCGTCCCGGCGGTCTACCCCTGCGAAGCGGTGGGCGGCGCAGAGGTCGTGGGCCCGGTCTGACCTCTCCGCATATCGCCTAAGCTCCCCGGACCCTCGATGCTGCGGAAACTCCTGGCGTCACAGCAGACCGGCCTCGCCCTCATCATTCTCGTCCTGGGCGCGGTGCTGACCTTCTTCGCGGGAACGCACGAAGACCGGGTCACCGGGGCCGCGGTAAACAACTTCCTCAATTCGCACACCCTGATCCAGACCGCTACCGATGCGAGTTTCTTCGCGGTGATGGCGGTGGGCGCCACCATCGTGATCATCTCGGGCGGCATCGACCTGTCCGTGGGCTCGATCTACGCGCTCGCGGGCGTCACCATGGCGATGGTGCTCAGGAGTTCGGGCCGCGAAGGCGGAGCGGGTTCGGTTCTCATCGGCTTCGCGGTGTGCGTGGGTGTCGGATTCCTCTGCGGTCTGCTCAACGGCCTGCTCGTCGTGTTCCTCCGCGTCCATCCCTTCATCATCACGCTCGGAACCATGTGGATCCTGCGCGGCATCGCTTTCGTGTCGAGCAAGGCCGAGAGCATCCTCGTGCCCGAGTCGCTGACCACGGTGGCGAAGGCCTCGCTCGGACTGAGGGAATCGCTCTACCCGGTGCCGATGCTGACCATGCTCGCGGTCGCGGCCATCGGTGCCATGTACCTCACCCAGACCGTGATGGGCCGCCACGTCTTCGCCTTCGGCGGGAATCCGGAGGCGAGCCGCTTCTCGGGTCTACGTCTCGACCGGATCCAGATCAGCGTCTACGTGATCTCCGGCCTGTGCGCCGGTCTCGCTGCGTTCATGGGCGCGAGCTTCTACGGCTCGGCTTCGTGCGCCGACGCCACCGGCTACGAGTTGTACGTGATCGCGTCCGCGGTGGTGGGGGGCGCGAGCCTCTCGGGCGGGAAGGGGAGCGCCATCAGCGCGATGCTGGGCGCGGTCCTGATCGTCCTGATCCGGCAGTCGATCCGGACCCTGCGCTTCGACCAGAACTACGAGTGGATCATCGTGGGCTGCGCGATCATCATCGCGGTCGTGCTCGATCAGGGGAGCGCGCAGCTGAACGCGCGGCGGCTGGCGCGGGCGGCCGCGAAGGAGTCCTGATGACCGGCGGGGACGCGCTGCGCTTCGTGGGCGTCTCGAAGACGTTCCCGGGTGTGCGGGCCCTTCACGACGTGAGTTTCAGCATCGCCCCGGGATCGGTCCACGCCCTGTGCGGCGAGAACGGGGCGGGGAAGAGCACGCTCGGGAAGATCCTCGCCGGCATCCACGCGCCGGATGCGGGTCACATCGAAGTCTTCGGCGAGGCGGTGCGCTTCGAGCGTCCACGCGAGGCCCTCGCCAAGGGCATCGGCATGGTCCACCAGGAGCTTTCGTTCTGCGAGAACCTGTCGGTGGCCGAGAACCTCTGTCTCGGCGCGCTGCCCGCGCGGGGCTTCTTCATCGACCGCGACGGGACGCGCACCCGCGCGAAGGAGATGCTCGAGGCCATCGACGCGCCGATCGATGCGGAGGCCACGGTGGGCGCGCTGCCCCTGGGCCAGAGGCAGATGGTGCAGATCGCGGCCGCGGTGGGCGCGGGCGCGCGGGTGATCGTCTTCGACGAGCCGACGAGCAGTCTCTCCCAGCGGGAAGCGGAGCGGCTGTACCTGCTCATCGACCGGCTGCGCGCGAAGGGCGTCACTTCCATCTACGTCTCGCACCGCATGGACGAGATCTTCCGGCTCTGCGATGCGGTGACCGTGCTGCGGGACGGCCGGCACGTGGCGACCCGGCCGCTCGCCTCATCCTCGGAGGCGGACCTTGTTCAAATGATGATCGGGCGGGCCATCGAGGTCGTGAACCTGGCCGCACCCCCCGCGTTCCCGACGGAAGAGATTCTGGGGGTCCGCGGGCTCTCGAGCCCGGGGAAGTTCTCGGACGTTTCGTTCTCCCTCCGTCCCGGCGAAATCCTTGGCCTCGCCGGGCTCGTCGGCGCCGGCCGCTCGGAGATCGCGCA
>DAORUA010000391.1:0-3638 GCA_035432945.1 Vicinamibacteria bacterium
CTACGCCAACAGCTACGGCAGCCACAAGGTGCTGTTCGGCACCGACTGGCCGGTCATCGATTTCGAGCGTTCGGTCATGGAGATCGATGCTCTCGACCTCAAGGAGACGGCCCGGAAGAAGCTCCTCTGGGAGAACGCTGTCCGGGTCTACAACCTGGAGTCCTGGGTCTGACCCCGGTGCCGCGCGGAAACCCGAGACCCGACCCATGAGTGTGAATCGCTGATGCCGCGCCCGAACGGTTTCGCCGCCGCGGTTCCCCTCTACTATCAACTCGCCGGCATCCTTCGCGAGCACATCGTCTCCGGCAAGTATCTGGTGGGCGACCGCCTTCCCACTGAAGAGGCCCTCTCGAAGGACTACGACGTCAGCCGGATCACCATCCGGCAGGCGCTCGGGGACCTGGAGAAGGAAGGCTTCATCAAGCGGGAGGCGGGCCGGGGCACCTTCGTGGCGGATCGGCGGAAGTTCTCGAATACCTTCCGCATGGAGGGATCGCTCGAAGATCTGATTTCGATGGGGCAGTCCACCACGGTCAGGGTGCTGACCCTGGCCACCATCAAGGCCTCGGCCTCGGAGGCGGACTTCCTGCGCGTGAACCTGGGCGACCCTCTGGTGCGCTGCACCCGGTTGCGGCTCCATGGCGGCACCCCGTTCAGTTACATCGTCAATCACGTGCCCGGGGATCTTGGCAAGCACCTGAAGGCCGAGGCCTGGAGGAAGGGCTCGATCCTTCGCCAGATCGAGACCGAACTGGGGATTCGCATGGGCGATGCGGACCAGACGATCTCCGCGTCGCTCGCGGACGCCCACCTGGCCCGGCTCCTGAAGACGAACATCGGAGCGCCGCTGCTCTCCGTCGACCGCGTGGTCCGATCGGTCGAGGGGCGTCCGGTCGAGCATGTCCACAGCTACTACCGCAGCGATATCTATTCCTTCAAGGCCCACCTCGTCCACAATCCGGTCCCATCCGAGACCGATGAGTCGTGGAGCGTGAGTTCGGCGAAGCGGCGGGTGAAGGGAAGCGCCAGAAAGCCCGGGCGAAGCGGAGGTCCCAAGGAATGAGATTCGACAGTCTGGTCAAGGGCGGCATCGTCGTTCTCCCGGGGCACGGCCCGATCCGCGCGGACGTGGGCTGTCGCGACGGCCGCATCGCCGCGATCGCCGACGACCTCTCGACCGCGTCCGCGAGCGAGGTGGTGGATGCCCGGGGCCTGCACGTGTTTCCCGGCGCCGTGGATTCCCACTTTCACGTGGGGATCTACCGGCCGCACGCGGAGGACGCGCGCAGCGAGTCGCTCTCCGCGGTCTCGGGCGGCGTCACCACCCTGATCACCTATTTCAGGACCGGGCATCACTATCTCAACAAGACCGGGCCTTATCGCGAGATCTTCCCGGAGGTGCTCGAGCTCTCGAAGGGCAACTTCCATTCCGATTACGGCTATCACATCGCGCCCATGACCACGGCCCAGCTCGATGAGATCCCGTGGCTGGTCGAGCAGGGTGTCGCCTCCTTCAAGTACTACATGTTCTACAAGGCCCTCACCCTGTCCGCGGACTCGACCCGGGGGAAGGACTACACCATGGCCGACGAGTACGACCTCGGCCACCTCTACGAGATCATGGTCCGGGTCGCCGAAGCGTCGAAGAAGACCGGGCGGCGGATCTCGCTCTCCCTGCATTGCGAGAACCCCGAGATCATCCGGGTGTTCATACAGCGCGTGAAGAAAGCCGGGCTCACCGGCCTCCAGGCGTACAGCGAAGGTCGGCCGCCGCTGTCCGAGCGCCTCTCCATCCAGGAGGCGGGCGTGCTCGCGGACGAGACCGCCTGCCCGGTGAATCTCCTGCACCTGTCCTCGCGGCAGGCCATCGAAGCCGGCGTGGATGTGCGGACCCGGCATCCGGAGATGGACATCGCGATCGAGACCACCCTGCACCATCTCGCCCTCACCTGGGCGACCGCGGGCGATCTCCGCAGCAAGGTCAACCCCCCGATACGGACCCAGGAGGATCAAGACGCCTTGTGGCGCGCGCTGATCAAGGGACAGATCGACACCGTGGTCTCGGACCACGCCTGTTGCATGGAAGAGAACAAGAAGGGCGACACCTGGAGCGCTCTGCCCGGCTTCGGCGGCACCTCGCTTCTGTATCCGGTCCTGCTCAGCGAGGGCGTCCACAAGCGCGGCCTTCCCCTCGAACGGGTGGTGGACCTGATCTCGACCACGCCGGCCCGCCGCTTCGGCCTCTACCCGAAGAAGGGGGCCATCGCGGTGGGGAGCGACGCCGACTTCGCTCTCATCGACGTCAACAAGGAACAGGTGGTGACGGTGGAGAATTCCCATTCGGCCCAGGATCACAGTCCCTTCGCCGGAAAGTCGCTCAAGGGCTGGCCGGTGGCCACTATCCTGCGGGGCCGCCTCGCCTTCAAGGACGGGGCGCCGGTCGGGGAGCGGCGGGGAGCGTTCGTGGCCCGGCCCGTCTAGTTTCAGCGAGTCAGCAAGCCTTCTGGCCAGAAAGCGGGAACAGTGACCGAACAGAGAACCGTGGCGGCGGACGGGGCGAAAGTCTTCTACGGCTGGTACGTCGCCCTCGTGGCCATGCTCACCCTGCTGGTCTCGAACGGCATGACCATCACCGGAATGACCATCTTCGACCCCGCCATCCTCCAGGAGTTCGGGTGGAGCCGCGGGGATCTGAAGTTGCGCGACCTCCTTCAGCTGGGGCTGTCCGGGCTGCTGGCGCCCTTCATCGGGAGCCTGGCCGACCGGATGAGCGTTCGAAAGCTGATGATGGCCGGCCTGGTGCTCCTTTCGGCTTGCATCGCGGCGTACTCGCAGATGACCTCGCTGACCCACCTGTACATCATCAACGTGGGCATAGCACTCGTGCTCGCGCTGGCCGGTCTGGTCCTGAATGTCCTGATCGTGTCGCGCTGGTTCGTGAAGAAGCGGGGGACCGCGCTCGGCCTCACCCTGGTGGGCACGAGCCTGGGGGGCATCATCTTTCCCCGGCTCGGCGCCGTGCTCCTTCGCACCCACACCTGGCGCGAGGCCATGCTCATGGAGGCCATGATTCCCCTGGTGGCGATGATGGTCCTGGCCCTGGTGACCCGGGATTCTCCGGCCGAGATGGGCCTGCAGCCGTTCGGAGCCGCGGGCGCGCCGGGGGCGATCCAGGTCGCGACCGGGATGGAGTACGGGGATGCGATCCGCACCCGCACGTTCTGGATCCTCACCTTCTGCGCGATGACCACCTTCTATTGCATCCTGGCCGCGCAGGCGCACATGGTCCTCCACCTGAAAGGCATGGGCTGGCCGCTCGAGAAGGCGGCGGGCGGGGTGGGCATACTCTTCACCATGGGGCTTGTCGGGAAGTTCCTGATCGGGTACCTCGCGGACAAGCTGGAGCGGCGCGTGGTCTTCCTCTCGAACATTTCCATCATGCTGGCCGGCGCCCTGTGCCTCGCCTCCATGAAGGAAGCTTTGCTGTGGCCCTTCATCCTGATCTTCGGACTCGGGTGGGGGGGGCTTTACACCATGCTCCAGCTCACCTGCATGGACAGTTTCGGGACTCGCGCCGGCGGAAAGATCCTTGGCACGATCACGGTTGCATCGGGCGACAGCAATATCAGCCTTGATGC
>DAORUA010000392.1:0-1254 GCA_035432945.1 Vicinamibacteria bacterium
CGGGCGCCCTCCGCCTCGCCGAGCAGTTGCCGGAACGCGGGGTCGTCGGTCGAGCGGATGATGGAGGGCAAAGAGGGATCCGGGGGGCCTGGGTTCACGGAGTATAGAGATGCTTGAGAGTCAGGGGGCGCCTCGGGACTTCACTCCCATCGGATCCGCGTTCTAGAGTCCGCCTCCATGAACCGACCGATCCTGACCCTTTTCGCCCTCTCGACCGCCGCGCTCGGGGTCGGAACCCTGGTCCGGGCCCAGAGCCCGGGCGCCTTCCTTCCCCCCGCGGAAGGCGAAAAGCGGGTCTCGAACATCCGCCAGATCACGAACGGCGGCGAGAACGCCGAGGCCTACTGGAGCGCGGACGGGAAGTCGATCACGTTTCAGTCCACCCGGGATGGACGAACCTGCGATCAGCAGTTCGTGATGAAGGCCGACGGCTCGGACCTCCGCCGGGTCTCGACCGGCGATGGAAAGACCACCTGTGGCTGGTTCCTGCCCGGCTCGAAGCGCGTGTTCTTCGGCTCGTCGCACGCGCACCAGAAGGAGTGTCCGCCCCGCCCCGATCCGTCGGCGGGCTACGTGTGGCCCCTGGACCCCTTCGACATCTACACCGCGAACGTGGACGGCTCGGACCTGAAGAGGCTCACGAACTACAACGTGTACACCGCGGAAGCCGTGCTCTCGCCCGACGGGAAGAAGATCGTGTTCACCTCGCTCAAGGACGGCGATCTCGAGATCTACACCATGAACGCCGACGGCAGCGACGTCAGGAGGCTCACGAACACCCCCGGCTACGACGGCGGCCCGTGGTGGTCTCCGGATGGGAAGAAGATCGTGTATCGCGCCCACCATCCCCAGGACGAAGCCCAGCTCGCCGACTACAAGAAGCTGCTGGGGCAGAACATGATCCGGCCCAGCCGGGTGGAGATCTTCGTCATGAACGCGGACGGTTCCGATCAGCGGCAGGTGACCGCTCTGGGCGGCGCCAACTTCGGGCCCTCGTGGACGCCCGATGGCCGGAAGATCATCTTCTCGTCGAACCACCCCGCTCCCCGCAGCGGAAATTTCGACCTGTTCCTCGTGGATGCGGCCGCCTCCAAGGCGGGCCCCGCCGACCTGGAGCGGATCACCTTCGATCCGACCTTCGACGGCTTCCCCATGTTCCGTCCCGACGGCAAGCAGTTGATCTGGGCCTCGAACCGCCACTCCACCAAGCCGGGGGAGACGAACCTGTTCATCGCGGATTGGAAGTAGGGGCGG
>DAORUA010000392.1:1354-3635 GCA_035432945.1 Vicinamibacteria bacterium
CTCCACCAAGCCGGGGGAGACGAACCTGTTCATCGCGGATTGGAAGTAGGGGCGGCCCATGGGCCGCCCGCCGGCCCCGCCTACCTCTTCGCCGCCTGCCAGTGGGACTCCATTTCGTCGAGGGTCGCTTGCTTCGGGGTTTTACCTTCCTTCAGCAAGGCCTGTTCGACGTGAGCGAAGCGTGAGCGGAATTTGCGGTTGGTGCCCCGGAGCGCGGTCTCCGCATCCACGCCGAGTTTCCGGCCGAGGTTGATCACCGCGAAGAGCAGGTCGCCGATCTCGTCTTCCAGCCGCGCGTGGCGACCGGGCTCGGGTTCGAGCATGGCGGCGGAGATCTCGTTCAGCTCCTCCTCGATCTTGCCGCGGACGTCCTCCGGCTTCGCCCAATCGAAGCCGACCTTCGCCGCCTTCTCGGAGATGGCCTGCGCCTCCATCACCGCCGGGGTGTGCCGGTGAACCGAGTCCAGGATGGACGCGTGGTCTTCGGCGCCCTTGGCGGCCCGTTCCTGCCGCTTGAGTTCCTCCCAGTTCCTCAGCACCGCCTCGGAGGTCTCCGCCTGAACTGTGCCGAATACATGGGGATGCCGGCGCACCATCTTGTCCGCGACCGAAGCGATCACTTCGTCGATGGTGAACTCGCCCGCCCGCTTCGCGATGTCCGAATGGAAGACCACGTGCAGCAGGATGTCGCCCAACTCTTCCTTGAGATTCGTCGCGTCCCCCGTCTCGATGGCGTGGACCACCTCGTAGGCCTCCTCCAGGGTGGCCTGACGGAGGGTCATGTGGGTCTGCTCCCGGTCCCAGGGGCACCCGCCATCGGACCTCAACCGGTCGATGATGCTGACAAAATGCTCGAACGATGTCTGCTTCGATGTTTCTTCCATGGCCGCCTCATATTCGCACGGCCGCTCCAACTAGAGTCTGCCGCCCCCGATGACCCGGACTCTTCTCGCGCTCAAAGACTCGTTTGGATACTCGTCCTTCCGGCCGTACCAGGAAGACATCGTGTCTGCGGCCCTCGCCGGGCGCGACGTCCTCGCCCTCCTGCCCACCGGGGGAGGTAAGTCGCTGTGCTTCCAGCTCCCGGCAGTCCTCGGCCAGGGCCTCACCCTCGTCATCTCCCCCCTCATCTCTCTCATGAAGGACCAGGTCGACGCCCTCCAGGCGAACGGCGTCGAGGCCACGTTCCTGAATTCCTCCCTCGAGTCCGAAGACGCGCGGGAGCGGTACCGGGGCCTCTGGCGAAACCAGTACCGCCTCCTCTATGTGGCCCCCGAACGCCTCTTCCAGGCGAGCTTCATGAAATCGCTGGCCGAATGGCCCGTCGAGCGCGTGGCCATCGACGAGGCCCACTGCATCAGCGAATGGGGCCATGACTTCCGGCCGGAGTACCGGAGGCTCGTCGAGCTTCGCGAGCGCTTTCCCGCCATTCCCTTCATGGCCTTGACCGCCACCGCCACCGAGCGGGTGCGCAAGGACATCGTCACCCAGCTCCGCCTCAAGGACCCGTTCGTCAGCATCGGCAGTTTCAACCGTCCCAATCTCGCCTACCGGGTCATCCCCAAGTCGAAGCCCGCCGATCAGGTGCGGCGCCTCATCGCCGCGCACAAGGGCGGTGCGGGCATCGTCTACTGCGCCAGCCGGCGCGCGGCCGAGTCGGTGGCCGAGAGCCTTCGCGACGCCGGCATTCCCGCGAAGCCGTATCACGCGGGGCTTTCCGACTCCGACCGCTCGAAGAACCAGGAAGCCTTCGTGCGCGACCGGGTCCAGGTCATCTGCGCCACCGTGGCCTTCGGCATGGGCATCGACAAGCCCAACGTCCGCTTCGTGATCCACCACGACCTGCCCAAGAACGTCGAGGGCTACTACCAGGAGACGGGCCGCGCGGGCCGCGACGGCCTCGCCTCCGAATGCGTCCTGCTCTTCTCCGCCTCCGACGTCGCGAAGCAGCTCGGCTTCATCGAAGAGATTACGGACGATGTCGAAAAGCGCGTCGCCAAGGCCCAACTGCGCCGGATGATCGACTACGGCGAGACCACGGGCTGCCGCAGGGCCAATCTCCTCGAGTACTTCGCCGAGAGGTTCTCCGAGCCCAATTGCGGGGGCTGCGACAACTGCCTCACTCCTCGCGAGCTGTTCGACGCCAGCATCCCCATGCAGAAACTCCTCTCCACCGTCTACCGCGTCCGGTCGACAGGCTCGGCGATGGGGAGGTCGGCCACCTTCGGCCTCATGCACCACGCGAACGTCCTCACCGGCCGGACCACCGAGCAGATCACCC
>DAORUA010000393.1:0-3622 GCA_035432945.1 Vicinamibacteria bacterium
GGACGCGGGGTGCGCTTCCTGCGGGCCGACAAGGAGAGCTTCCGGTCGATCGACGTGGACCGGAACGGCGTGCACTGGGTCTCCAACGAGCGTCGCATCCTCCACTTCCGCACCGATGACGCGGGGAATCCGATCTCGCCCGGGGAGGCCCTGGCCGCGGGGTTCGATGCGCTCACGGTCTACGGCATCGAGGAGGATCCGGGCGGCGGCCTGCTCCTCGCCATGGATGGCGGCGTCGGCCTTCTGTCGAAGGCCTCCCGCGCCTCGGGCAGGATGCTGATTCAGCACGATCCGCGTTTCGAAATGCTGCGCGACCGCTTCGTCGCCGCGATCCATCGAGACCGCGGAGGAGCGATCTGGGCGGTCTCGCAGCTCGGGGTCTACCGCCTGGAAAGGAGCGGCCAGGAAGCGCAGAGCATTCCTCTGCCCAGCGGCAATCCGTGGATGGCGGCCTTGGACGCCGAGGGCTCCTTGTGGGTGGCCACGCGCCAGGGCACGCTGAATGTGATCGATACCGCGACCCAGCGGGTGACCCCCGTGACTCTTCCCCCGGGCCGGCACGCGGAGTTCGTCGGTCCCTCGCCGGACCGCGGCGCGGTGGTCACTTTCGAGAACGGCGCGTCCGCGTTCTTCTCGGTCCAGCGCGCGAACCGCGAGGTGGCCATGGCCAGGGGCCCGGAGGGAATCTCGTGGCTCTCCGTGCTTTCGCTCCTCAAGATGGGCGAGCACTACCTGGCCGCGCATGGAGGGGACCGGCTTTCGCAGATCCGCCTCTCATCGGGGGCGGTGGGGCAGACCATCCTCACCTCCGCCGACCTCGAGGACTCCGACTTTCGATATCTCTCGCTCCGCGAGGGCCGCGCGGGCCAGCTCTGGTTCACCCTGCTCAACGGCGTCGGCCGGTTCGATCCACCCACCGCGCCCCCGGCCCCGAACCGCCTTCGCCTCGATCTGGGGATGGAGAACGTGATCCTCGCCCCGCGCCCCAATTCCATCGACCTGCACGCGCAACTCTCGGACCCGGTGGCCGGGCGCAAGGCGCGCTATCGATTCCGCCTGATCGGCCAGACCGAGGAGTGGTCGCAGTGGTCTTCGGACCCCCACATCCCGCTCTCCAACGTTCCGCCCGGGGAGTACCGGCTGGAGGTGGAGGCTGAGGACCGGTACGGTCGCAAGTCGGGCCCGGTCTCGATCCCGGTCGCGGCCCGGGGCCATTGGTGGGAGTCGTGGCCGGTTCGAATCGCCGCGATCCTCGCGGCGATGGGCGGGGCCTACGGCTTGTACCAGTGGCGGATGCGGGCCATCGAATTGGAGCGTCTCGCCCTGGCCGCGGCGGTCAAGGCCGGCCGCGCGGATCTGGAGGTCGCGAATCAGAGACTCCAGGAGCTTTCGCTCACCGACATGCTGACCGGCCTGCGGAACCGGCGCTACTTCTCGGTGGTGGTCGAAGACGAACTCCGGCTTCTGAAGAGGCGTTTCGATGAGCGGCGCGGCAGCGGCGACCCCAACCGGGATGCCCTGTTCTTTCTGCTCGACCTCGATCGCTTCAAGACCGTGAACGACCTCTTCGGGCACGCGGGCGGAGACGCCGTGCTCCAGGAAACCGCGCGCCGTCTCGCTGCCCTCCTGCGCCGGACCGACCGGCTGATCCGCTGGGGCGGCGAGGAATTCCTGGTCGTCTCCCTCGACTGTCAGAGGAGCGAGGCGTCGGAGATGGCGTCGCGGATCCTCTCCGCGATCTCCCGGGAGCCCTATCCCATCGGGCCCGAGGGCGGCATCCGCATCACCACCTCCATCGGGTGGGCGGCCTATCCCTACTCCATCGACGGCGCGGAGCCGCATCCCGAGGACGTGGTGCGTCTCGCCGACCGCGGCCTCTATCGGGCAAAGCGCGCCGGACGCAACTGCGCGGTGGGCATTTCGCCCGCGGTCGACGGGCCGCCCGCGGGCCCGGTGGAGATCTTGAAGGACCTCGGCATTCCGGTGACCTTCACCATGGTGAAAGGCCTTCCCCGCGACGGGGCCGTCACCCTCGAGTCCCTCCGCGGGAGCGGGCCGGTTCCGCGCTCCTCGTGATCCGCCATGTCTGAACCCATTCTCGGTTTCCCCAACCAGCTCACCATCCTGAGGATGATCTGCGCCCCGGTGTTCGTGGCCCTGACCCTCGACGGCCACCTCCGTGCCGCGGTCGCGGTGTTCGTCCTCGGGGGAATCACCGACGCCTTCGACGGCCTGATCGCGCGTTACTACAAGCAGCGCACCGTGCTCGGGGCCATCCTCGATCCGCTGGCCGACAAGATGCTGCTCGGTTCCGCGTTCGTGGCCCTCTCCTTCGCCGACGCCGTCCCCGTCCACATCCCGAAATGGCTGACCGTGATGGTCCTGTCGCGCGATGCCATCATCGTGGTCGCCGCCCTCGCCATCGCGTTCGTCTCGAACCGCAAGGGCTTCTCGCCTACCCGTCTCGGGAAAGCGAGCACCGCGGCCCAGATGATGTGCGTGGCCCTGGCCTTCGCCGCGAACCTGATGCCGTTTCCGAAATACCTCCTCGACGCCGTCTTCGTCGCCACCGGCGTCCTGACCGTGGGCTCGGGCCTCCACTACCTCTATCGGGCCTCGTCGCGGCGTTTCGTGGAGCCGGGAAGCGACGCCCGGGAGGGGTAATCATGCGCAGGAGCACGCCGCCGCGTTACCGCCTCGAAGGGGGCAAGACCTGCATCGACATCAAGCTCAGGAGCGCCGATCAGGTCTTCGACGGCCGGGATCCAGCACCCTTCCACGAGCGAGATCTGGAAGACGCCGCGGTCGAGTACATCCTGGGCGCGGTGCAGGAGATTCCGCCCAAGGGCCAGTTCAAGATGGTCTTCTGGATCGCCGATCCCGCGGCTCTGCAGATGTCGACCGAGACCTTCGTGAACGCGGTCCGCGCGCATTTCACCTACGAAGTCGAAAAGCTCCGCCGCCGCACCCGAGAGCACGTCCGCCTGGGTGAGATCACCCTCGGGATCGCGCTCGTCGCCCTCACCGCCTTTCTCACCCTGGCCGAGCTGACGAAGTTCCTTCCCGACGGACCGGTGCGTCAGATCCTGAGGGAGGGCCTGCTCATCATCGGCTGGGTCGTGATGTGGCGCCCGTTGGAACTCCTCCTCTACGACTGGTGGCCGCTGGTCAGGCAGCGGCGGCTATGCCAGCGCGTGGTGGAGGCGGAGATCACGGTCGAGCACGGATCCCAGGCGGGGCCGGCTCACCCCGGGCCTATCGCGTCTTGAAGACCATCACGCCATCGACGATGGTCGCGACCGGCCAGCCGGTCAGGGTCATGGAGACGAAAGGCGAGTTCCGGCTCTTGCCCCGGAAGGACTCGGGCTTCACCGTCCGGACCTCGGCGGGATCGAAGATCGTGATGTCGGCGGGCTGACCCTTCTCCAGCGCGCCCCCGGGGAGGCCGAGGGCGCGGGCGGGCCCCGCGGTGAGGAGCTGGACGAGACGGGTCAGGTCGAGGGCGCCCGGCTTCACGAGACGATCGTGGCACAGGGCGAACGCGGTTTCGAGCCCGACGATGCCGAAGGCCGCGCAGTCGAACTCGCAGATCTTCTCTTCGGTGGTGTGGGGCGCGTGGTCG
>DAORUA010000394.1:0-3621 GCA_035432945.1 Vicinamibacteria bacterium
CCGCTCAGCTTGTGCAGCGAAGCCGGCCGGTAGAAGCCGTGCCGGGTGTCGTCCTCGCGGGTGAAGACGACCTTGATCGGCGCGCCCGTGGCTTTCGAGATCTGAGCGGCCTCGGCCACGAAGTCGGCGTGATACCGGCGTCCGAAGCCGCCGCCGAGGAGGGTGGTGTGGACCACCACCTTGTCGCCGGGCAGGCCCGCGATCTTCGCGATCGCGTCCTGGCCCCACTGCGGACCCTGGCTGGGGAGCCACGCTTCGGCGCCGTCCTTGCGGATGTGGACGGTGGCGTTCATCGGCTCCATCGGCGAGTGGTTCTGGAACGGCAGCTCATACGTGGCCTCGATCTTCGGCCCGGCGCCTTGAAGCGCCGCTCGCGCGTCGCCGTCGTTCCGCACCACCGTGCCATCGGTTCGCGCGAGCAACTCCTCGAACTGCTTTCGCAGGGTGGCGCTCGTCTCCGAGGCGTGCGGGCCCTCGTCCCATTCGATCTCCAGGGCGTCGCGGCCGCGCATGGCCGCATACGTGGTGTCGGCGACCACCGCGACGCCGCCCGCGGTGTGGGCCTCGGGCAAAGCGGGGATTTCGACCACGTGCTTCACGCCGCTCACCGCGCTGGCCTTCGTGGCGTCGAAGCGCCTGGCCTTGCCGCCGAATACCGGGCAGCGCGCGACCACCGCGTACAGCATCCCGGGCACGCGCACGTCCATGCCGAAGATGCCGCTCCCGTCGACCTTGCCCGGGATGTCGGCGCGCGGGACGTTGGTCCCGATGATCTTGAACTCCTTCGGATTGAGGAGTGTCACCTTCGAGAAATCGGGGATCGGCAACTTCGAAGCCGCGGCGACCAGATCGGAGTAGGGAAGCCGCTTGATCCGGGGACCGTGGACGACCGCGCCGGCTTCGGCCCGGCAGGTGTTCGCGTTCACCTGCCAGTGATTGGCCGCGGCCAGCACGAGCATCTCGCGGGCCGCCGCTCCCGCCTGCCGCAGGGGCAGCCAGGATGTCCTGACACTCGCGCTTCCACCGGTTCCGTGATCGTAGACGCTCGGGTTCGTGAGCGCTTGCTCCACCCTCACCTGCTTCCAGTCGATCGCGAGCTCCTCGGCCAGGATCATGGGCAGGCTGGTGGTGACGCCCTGACCCATCTCCGACTTCGCGAGGACGAGACGCACGCGCCCGTCCGCCTCGATGTGAACCCAGGCATCGAACGGGTTGATGAGCTTCTTCTCCTGCGCCTCCTGTCCGAAGGCATGGTCCGAAAAGCGGAAGCCGATGACGAGAGCGGCGCCGCTCACGGCGCCGGTCTTCAGGAAATCGCGACGGGCCCGGCCCTTCGGGGCGCTCATTTGGCGGCTCCCTTCGCGACCGGTTTCGGGGCGGCCATGGCGGCGGCGGTCTTGATGGCCTTGCGCAGCCGCGGGTAGGTCCCGCAGCGGCAGATGTGGCCGCTGATCGCCTCGTCGATGTCGGCGTCGGTGGGCTTGGGCTTGCGTTTCAGCAGCTCGGCCGTGGTCATCAGCATTCCCGACTGACAGTAACCGCACTGGGGCACCTGCTCCGCGATCCAGGCGAGCTGGGCGGGATGGGAACGACCTTCGGACAGGCCCTCGATGGTGGTGACCTTTCGTCCCTGCACGTCCTCCACCGCGGTGGCGCAGGAGCGCGTGGCCTCGCCATCGATGTGCACGGTGCAGGCGCCACACTGGGCGATGCCGCAGCCGTACTTGGTCCCGGTCAGGTTGAGGGTGTCGCGCAGCACCCACAGAAGCGGGGTCTGCGGATCCACGTCCACGGCGTGCGCCTTGCCGTTTACGGTCAGGGTGATCTGGGCCATACGGTCTCCTCGGTTGGCTTCGATTGTAGCCGTGCCCGCGGCGCGACGTGCGCCGCCGCGCTCGGGGACTACTTCTTCGGCCTCAGGCGCAGGTCCTGGAAGTCGAAGCTGAAGTCGGTCGAGGTGGACACCGGCTTCATCCGGGCCTGGTCGATCGCGCCGTCGGGATCGAGGGCGAAGGTTATGAACGCGTCCGCGCGCAGTTCACGATCGCGCCACTTCACCACGAAGGTGTCGTGCTGCCAGTGCTCCAGGTCTCCGATGAGGACCGGCGTCTTCGTGAAACGCATGACGAGCCGGCCCGCCTCGAGGGCGATCGCGATGTCGCCGTACCAGGAATCGTTATAGGTCCCCGCGTACTTCGCGAGCGGCAACGAAGGACTCGAGCCCGTGTCCCGCTTCGAGACCGTGGCCGCCTCGGCCTTCGCCTCGTCCGCGTCGCGTCGCGCCTTGACTATCGAATACGCCTCCACCCATGGAGTGTCCGTGGCCCCGAGATAGTGATCGAGCACCGTCCAGGCGACCGAGTTCCAGGCATCCCCCGATTCCTGGTTGGTGAGAATGGCGACACCGGCATTGATTTCGGGCAGCCAGGCGAGCCGCGAGGTGTAACCGGGGAGGCCGCCGGTGTGGGTCACGAGCTTCCGCCCCCGATAGTCCGACACCCCCAGGCCGAGCGCGTAGCCGCGGAAGTTTGCTTTGAGGGCGGAGAGTTCCGCGGGCAGCGGGCCGCCGCGCAGCGGGGTGACCATGGTTTCGAGTTCGGTCGCGACCGCTTCGGAGTAGAGACGTGTGCCGTCCGCCAGCCGGCCCCGGTTGAGAAAGACGATGAGCCACTTCGCGATGTTCTTGGCATTCGACATGATCCCGCCCGCAGGATTGGTGTTGTCGCTGTCGAAGGGCTTGACCGTCTGGAGGGCGCCGCTCACGAAGGCGTGGGGTGTCGCCACGTTGCCGCCGCCGCTGGCGGACGAGTGGGTCACCGTGCTCGTGGTCATCCCCATCCGCTTCAGCAGACGCTCGCTGACGTAGTCCTCCCAGCTCTTTCCGGTGATCGACTCGATGACCTGCCCGGCCACCAGGTAGAGCACGTTGTCGTAGGCGTAGGCGCTGCGGAAGCTGGTGGCGAGCGGTATCTCCGCGATCCGCTCGGCGATCTGTCTCCGGTTGTAGGTGGAGGGCGGCCACCACAAAAGGTCGCCCGCGCCCAGGCCCAGGCCGCTGCGATGCACGAGGAGATCGCGGATCGTGATCTCGCGGGTGACGTAGGGATCGGACAGCCGGAACCAGGGCAGGTACCGGATGACCGGGGCGTCCCACTCCAGCCTGCCCTCGTCGACGAGCGTGCCCAGTGCGGCCGCGGTAAGGACCTTGGTATTGGAGGCGATGCCGAACAGGGTCTGGTCATCGACGGGGGCGGGCTGGCCGAGGGTTTTCACCCCGTAGCCTTTCGCCGACACGACCACCCCGTCCTTCACCACCGCGACCGCCATGCCGGGGACGTGGAACGCCTCCATGGCCGAGGCCACGGTGGCCTCGAGGTTGTAGGGCCTGGCCTGAGCCGAGGCGGTGGAGGCCGGCAGCGCCGCCAAAAACGCGACGAGGGAGATCCAGGGGATCGAGGATCGTTTCTTCATGGCTCCATTCTGCTCCTTCGCGGCCATACGTTCCCCTCGGGAAGCCGCGAGTCCGAAAATCTAGCGGGGCGTGCCGAAGGAATACATGGCGCTCCGCGTCCGGACGTAGAGGCGTCCCTCGCTGAGGGCCGGGGTGGCGTGAATCTCCTC
>DAORUA010000395.1:0-3620 GCA_035432945.1 Vicinamibacteria bacterium
TCGGTGATGACGAGCGGCGGATTGGTGAAGAAGGTGTTCCAGCGGACGAAGGTGTAAAGACCCTGCTCGCGGAAGAAGGCCCCGAGGGCGATCATCTCTTCGGAATGGCCGTTGAACGGCGCCATGGGCTCGAAGGTGCGACGGTCGCGGACGATCTCGAAGATGCCGAAGAGACCGATCGACCGGGTGGCCCCCACCGACGGGTGCTTCTTCTTGAGATCCTTCATCCGCTCGCGGAGGACGCCGCCCAGCTTCACCGCCTTGTCCAGGAGGCCCTCGTCCTCGTACACCGCGATGGTGGCGAGGGCGGTGGCGCAGGCCAGGGTGTGGGAGTTGTAGGTGAGGCCGCCGGGGAACGCCCGGTCCTTGAAAGCCTGGGCGATGCCCGCGCGCATGCCCACCGCGCCGAGCTGCACGTAGGCGGAGGTCAGCCCCTTTGCCATGGTGATCATGTCGGGCACGACGCCCCAGTGCTCGACCGCGAACCACTTGCCGGTCCGGCCGAAGCCCGACATCACCTCGTCGGCGATGAGCAGGATGCCGTGCTTGTCGCACAACTCGCGGACCGCCTTCATGTAGCCGTCGGGCGGCACCAGGATGCCGTTGGTGCCCACCACGGTCTCCATGAGAAACGCCGCGATGTTCTGGCCGCCCTCGTACCGGATGATGTCCTCGATCTCCCGGATGCACACGTCGAGCGGTTCGGGGTCACGGCGGCCGTACTTGTGGAAGTCGGGGGCGCGCACGATGCCGGGGATGGAGGGCTCCGCGAACCAGCGGCGGGGATCGCCGGTGAGCGCTATCGCTCCGGCGGTGCCGCCGTGGTACGAGCGGTACCGGACCATGATCTTGTGCCGGCCGGTCACCGCGCGGGCGATGCGGATCGCGTTCTCGTTCGCCTCCGCGCCGCCGTTGGTGAAGAAGAAAGTGTCGATGTCGCCGGGCGAGATCTCGGCGAGCTTCCGCCCCAGCCGGGCCCGGGGCTCGGTGGCCATGAACGGGTTCGCGTAGCAGAGCTTGCTCGCCTGCTGCTGGATGGCGTGAACCACCCGCGGATGCGAGTGGCCGATGTTGCTGCACATCAGCTGGGAGTTGAAGTCGAGGTACCGCTTCCCTTCCGGGGTCCAGAAGTAGACACCGTCGGCCTTGGCCACCGGGATGGGATCGATCCTCGACTGCACCGACCACTCGTACATGGTGTGGCGCTTGCACAGCTCCACCATTTCCGGGCCGGACATCACGGTGCGGGGCATGATTTCAGTCTTGGCTTCGGTCATTGTTTCCTTGCTGGCCCTGGAAAGAGGCGCATGAGCGCGAGATAGAGCAGGAAAGCCGCGCCAAATCCGACGAACCAGCCGTAATCATAGAGGGGGCGGAGCGGCGACCACACGAGTCCGCCCCAGGCGAGCGCGCAACCGGTCAGCATCGCGGCCGCTCCCGCGGGATTCCAGCCTCCGCGGTAGTGGTATTCCCCGTGGGTGAGATAGAGATCCTCGAGGTTCAAGCGGGTCCTGCGGACGATCCAGTAGTCGGCGATGAGAACGCCCCCGATCGAACCGAGGCCGCCCGA
The DNA here is from genome assembly GCA_035432945.1 of Vicinamibacteria bacterium. GTDB lineage: Bacteria > Acidobacteriota > Vicinamibacteria > Fen-336 > JAGNNV01 > JAGNNV01. The sequence goes on from DAORUA010000395.1 coordinate 1,571, forward strand.
ATAGCCGACCAGCCAGGTGAAGATGTAGCCGGAAGGATCGGCGAGCAGGCGCCAGGGCTGCATGAGGATGCCGAGGATCCCCGTGATCAGGCCGCCGGTCTTGAAGGAAATGAACCTCGGGAAGGCGTTCGCGAAGTCGTTCGCGGGCGAGACCACGTTCGCCGCGATGTTCACGGAGAGGGTCGCCACCACCACCGTGAACATCGAGATCGCGATCACCACCGGGCTGTCGAACTTCGCCACCAGCTTGATCGGATCCCAGATCGGCTGTCCGTAGATGACCGTGGTGGCGCTGGTGATGAAGACGCCCATGGCCGCGAAGACGAACATGGTGGTGGGCAGGGCCACGGTCTGGCCGATCGCCTGTTCGCGCTGGCTGCGGCCGAAGCGGGTGAAATCGGGCATGTTCAGGGAGAGGGTGGCCCAGAACCCGACCATGCCGGTGAGCGAGGGAACGAAGACTTTCCAGAACGAATCGAAGTCGGCGAACCGGCTCTTCTGGGCGAGAAGGGGGCCCATGCCGTCCGCGGCGTCGTATGCCCAGCCCACCAGAGCCGCGGTCATCACGAGCACGAAGGGCGCCGCCCAGTTCTCCACCAGTCGAAGGAGATTCATGCCCCTGTAGATGATCGCGATGTTCAGGCCCCAGAACAGCATGAAGGACAGCCATTCCGTGGTGGTGTGGCCGAGGAATCCCCCGCCGAGCATGATGGCCCAGCCGGGGATCACGCTCGCGAAGAGGGTCTGCACCGCTTCCCCGCCGATCCAGGCCTGGATACCAAACCAGCCGCAGGCGACGAGAGCGCGCATGAGTGCCGGGAGGTTCGATCCGAACGTGCCGAACGAGGCGCGGGCGAAGACCGGAAACGGTATGCCGTACTTCGTCCCCGGATGCGAATTGAGGAGGATGGGCACGAGCACGATGATGTTGCCGAGCAGGATGGTGAAGAGCGCCTGCTTCCAGTCCATGCCCGCGTCGATGAGCCCCGAGGCCATCATGTAGGTGGGGATGCAATGGGCCATGCTGATCCACAGGGCCGCGTAGTTGTAGGTGCTCCAGTCCCGGTGCTTCACCGGCACCGGGGCCAGGTCTTCGTTGAAGAGCGAACTCAGGCGGGCGCGGGCCCGCGCTTCCGGAGTGAGTTCGACGCGGCCGTCAGGGTGCTGGACTTCGGCCGTCACAGACGGGGATGTCCCGCCTGACGCTTGATGTACTGGCCCCGTCCTTTGGCGCCCTTGAACACGCCATGGTCGACGATGACCTCGCCCCGCGACAGAACGACCGCGGGAGCGCCGGTGACCACCCGGCCCTCGTAGGGGTTGTAGTCGACCCGCATGTGATGCGTCTTCACCGAGAGGGTGTGCTCCTTGTCGGGATCCCACAGGATCACGTCCCCGTCCGAGCCAATCGCGATCGTGCCCTTCTTCGGGAAGAGGCCGAACATCTTCGCGGGGCTCGTGGACATGAGCTGCACGAAGCGATGGGGGTCGATGAACCCCTTCCGCACCCCTTCCCAGAGCATGTAGAGGCGCGTCTCGATGCCGGGAGCGCCGTTGGGGATCTTCGAGAAGTCGTCCTTGCCGAGGAGCTTCTGGCTGGCCTCGTTCATGCAGAACGGACAGTGATCGGTGGAGACCACCTGCAGGTCGTTCTGGGCGAGCCCCTTCCACAAGGCGCCCTGATTCCACTTCTCTCGAAGCGGCGGCGACATCACGTACTTGGCGCCCTCGAAGCCTTCGCGCTCGTAATCGTCGTAGGAGAGGAACAGGTACTGCGGGCAGGTCTCCGCGTACGCGGGCAGGCCCATATCGCGCGCCTGCTTCACCTTCTCGAGCGCGTCGGAGCAGGAGAGATGGACGATGTAGATGGGCACGCCCGCCATCTCGGAGAGCGCGATCGCACGGCCGGTGGCCTCGGCCTCGGCCCGGGTGGGACGGGTGAGCGCGTGGTACTTGGGCGCGGTCTGGCCCTTCATCAGCGCTTCCTTCACCAGGGTGTCGATCACTCCCCCGTTCTCCGCGTGCATGCAGATCATGCTGCCGGTCTCGC
>DAORUA010000396.1:0-1668 GCA_035432945.1 Vicinamibacteria bacterium
ATGCTGCTCCAGATCCGGAAGCTCGCCTGCGCGGTCGCGGCGGCCTACGTCGAAGACCGGTGGCCGGCGGAAACGAAGGAAGCGGGGGCGGGCCGTGGCTGAGTTCCTGTTCGAAATCGGCTTCGAGGAGATGCCGGCGCCCTGGCTCAAAGGCCTCGCCGATCAGCTCCATTCGAAGTTCGCGGCCATGGCCGCGGACCAGCAACTGGCGCCCGAGGGCATGCGCGTCCTGTGGACCGCGCGCCGCCTCGTTCTCACCGCGGAGGTCAACGAGCGCCAGGAAGACCGCACCGTGGTGGAGTGGGGCCCGGCCGCCAAGATCGCGAAAGACGCCGCGGGGAACTGGTCGAAAGCGGCCGAGGGTTTCGCGAAGAAGCAGGGCGTCGGCACGGACGCGCTCCGGCTCGCTCCGAAGGGCGAGGGATCCGGCGACCTGTACGTCAGCGCGACGAAGCAGATCGTCGGCCGGCCGACCGGCGAGGTGCTCGCGGGCGTCCTCCCGAGCATCCTTCGCGGATTCAACTTCTCGAAGCGCATGAACTGGGACGCCTGGCTCGACGACGGCCGCGGGGCCTTTGAGTTCGGCCGGCCCATCCAGTGGATCGTGGCCCTGCTCGATGGCGAGATCGTTCCCCTGACCATCTTCGACGCGGTTTCCGGAGCCAGGGGCTCCGCCCGCGTGACCAGCGGCCGCCGCTCCCTGGGAAATCGCTTCTATCCGCGCGGAGCCTCCGACCGCGGATTCGACGTGCGGTCCTTCGCCGAACTCGAGGCCGGTCTGGCCGCGCGGTCGGTGATTCTCGACCCCGCACGAAGGCGGGACCGGATCAAGTGGAACGTCGAGGCGGCCGGCGGCACGGTTTCCGGAAAAGCCGAGCACCTGGTTCAGGAGTGGGCCGATCTCGTCGAGTACCCCACCGTGGTCGTGGGCTCGATCCCGGCGGCGTTCGCCGACCTGCCCGACGAGGTGCTGGAGACGGTTCTCGCCCACCACCAGAAGGCGATCACCCTGCCCCGGGGCAAGGACGGATCGCCGCGCTTCGCCGCCATCTCCGGATGCGACGAAGCGGGCGCGGTCAATGCCGCCCAGGGACAGGAGCGCGTGGTGATCGCACGGTTGAAGGACGCGCGGTTCTTCTACAACGAGGACCGAAAGCGGACGCTCGAGAGCCGGGTCGACGATCTCGGCGCGGTGACCTTCCACAAGGGCCTCGGTACTTACAGGCAGAAGGCCGAACGCATCTCGATGCTGGCCACGAATCTCGCGGGTCACGTGGGCCTCTCCGCCGAGGCCACCACCGCGGCCGGGCGCGCCGCGCTCTTCGCCAAGGCCGACCTCGTCACCCTGATGGTGCGCGAGTTTCCGGAGCTCCAGGGCGTGATGGGCGGCCTGTACGCGCAGGCCACCGAGCCCGCGGAGATCGCCGCGGCCATCCGCTGGCACTATCACCCGGTGGCGATCGAGGCGGACGCGGCGCCCGCGGGGAATTTGTCCGGCACCGCGCTCGATACCTTCGCCCTGGTCGCCCTGGTCGACAAGCTCGACACCCTGATCGGGTATCTCGGCATCGGGGTCACGCCGTCAGGCAGCAGCGATCCCTATGGCTTGAGGCGCGCGGGTCAGGGCGTGATCCGGATCCTCCTCGACTTCTGGACCGGGAAAGCCCC
>DAORUA010000396.1:1768-3618 GCA_035432945.1 Vicinamibacteria bacterium
GGCCATCGTGAAGGCGGAACGAACGCCCGCCACCGACCCCGCCTCGCGGCTCCGGGCCGTCGCCGCCCTTCGCGGCGAGGTCGATTCGTTCTTCAAGAGCGTGATGGTGATGGCCGAGGATCCGGCCTTGAAGGCCAATCGCCTCGCCCTTCTTTCCAGACTTCTGAACCTCGTGTACGAGGTCGCGGATCTTTCCAAGCTGGCCTCGCCCGCGGGCGATAGCGCCACTTCTTCATAGGAGATAAACCAGTGCCCAAGTTCGTTTACTTTTTCGGCGGCGGCAAGGCCGAAGGCCACAAAGACATGAAGGACGTTCTCGGCGGCAAAGGCGCCGGACTCGCGGAGATGACCAACGCGGGCCTGCCCGTTCCGCCCGGCTTCACCATCTCCACCAAGGCCTGCACGCTGTTCGAGGAGAACAAGGGCGCCCTGACTCCGGCCATCGAGGACGAGATCGCCGAGGCGCTCGCGAAGCTCGAGACCCTGATGGGGAAGTCGCTCGGCCAGGCCACCGACCCGCTGCTCGTCTCCGTGCGCTCGGGGTCGAAGTTCTCGATGCCCGGCATGATGGACACCATCCTCAACCTGGGCCTGAACGACAAGTCGGTCGTCGGCCTCAAGAACAAGACCGGGAACGGCCGGTTCGCCAAGGACTCGTACCGCCGCTTCATCCAGATGTACTCGAACGTGGTCCTGAACATCAACAAGGAACTCTTCGAGCACGAGCTGCACGCGGTCAAGAAGCGCGCGCGGGTGCACGCCGATGTCGACCTGAAGGAAGAGCACCTCGACGCGATCATCGAGCGCTACAAGGGCGTGGTCCTGAAGCAGACCGGCAAGCCCTTCCCGCAGGATCCGAAGGAGCAGCTTTCGGGCGCCCGTGACGCGGTCTTCCGGAGCTGGGGCAATCCCCGCGCCGTCACCTATCGCCGCCTCAACGACATCCCCCACGACCTCGGCACCGCGGTGAACGTGCAGTGCATGGTTTTCGGGAACAAGGGCGACACCTCGGCCACCGGCGTCGGCTTCACCCGGAATCCCGCGACCGGCGGCAAGGAGTTCTACGGAGAGTTCCTGCAAAACGCCCAGGGCGAGGACGTGGTGGCGGGCATCCGCACCCCGCATCCGATCGCCGACCTGCAGCAGCTCATGCCCGCGGCCTACAAGCAGCTCCGCGAGATCACCACGCGCCTCGAACGCCACTACAAGGACATCCAGGACTTCGAGTTCACCATCGAAGAGAACAAGCTCTTCATGCTCCAGACCAGGAACGGGAAGCGCACCGGCCTCGCCTCGATCGTGATCGCGGTGGATCTCGTGGAAGAAGGGATCCTCACGAAGCAGGAGGCCCTCATGAAGGTCGAGCCGCAGTCGCTCGATCAGCTCCTGCACCCGATCTTCGAGCCGAAGGAGCGCGCGAAGGCCAAGGTGGCCGCCACCGGACTTCCGGCCTCCCCGGGCGCCGCCACCGGCGCCGTGGTCTTCACCGCCGACGACGCGGTCGCGTGGGCCCACAAGGGCAAGCGCGTCGTGCTCGTTCGCATGGAGACGGTTCCCGACGACATCCACGGCATGCACGTCGCTCAGGGCATCCTGACCGCCACCGGCGGCATGACCTCGCACGCCGCGGTGGTGGGCCGTCAGATGGGCAAGCCGTCGGTGGTCGGGTGCTCCGTGCTCTCGATCAACGCGAAGAAGAAAACCATGACCGTGGGCGACCGGGTCATCCAGGAAGGGGAGGTCATCTCCATCGACGGCTCGACCGGCGAAGTGATGTTCCAGGCCCTGGCCACGTCGCCGTCCGAAGTCCTGCAGGTGGTGAACGGCACCCTCAAGGCCGAGAAGTCGCC
>DAORUA010000397.1:0-3612 GCA_035432945.1 Vicinamibacteria bacterium
AAAAAGCTGGGGCCTCTTTCGGATCCTTGTGGGATCTTCAAGAGGCCCTGTTGCGTAGAGGTGGGAAACGCGGAAGAGGTAGGGAACGTCTTTTGGGATGCTACTGACTCGTGTTTGCAGTCGGCGCCAGGGCCGGGGCTGCGGAGGCAGCGCTTTCTTTGGGAGGGGAGTTCGTCGACGACTTGGAGTCAGCCGACGTTGGCGTGGAAGTTTCCTTCGAAGAGGCGGAACCCGACGCTCCTTCCGACGACTTCGAGTCCGATCCCTTGGCCCCGGACTCTTTCGAGCCTGGCGCCTCGGCTCCGGACTTTCCGTAGTCGGTCACGTACCAGCCGGTGCCCTTGAACTGGAAAGCCGGCGCCGATATCAATCGTTCGACGGTTCCCCCGCAGGTGGGGCAGGCGGCAAGCGGACCGTCCGAGAACTTTTGAAGGGTCTCGAAGCGGCCACACTTCAGGCAGTGATATTCGTAAAGCGGCATGGTTACAGTCTTTTTTCGGGAAAGCGACTTCGAAAGCTTAGCATCGCGTCCCGGACCGCCCGCAAGGAGGCGCCAAAGCCTCGATTGGGCCCCTGCTCCCACCCCATGAAACTGATCGTCGCATCCATACCGCTCTTCTTCATCCTCATCGCGATCGAGATGCTCGCGGCGAGGATTCTGGAGCGCCGCGTCTATCGGTTCTCGGACTCCTTCGCGGACCTGGGCTGCGGCATGATCGAGCAGCTCCTGGGCGTCCTGGTCAAGGGGGCCCTGTTCGCGGCGTATCTCGGGCTCTACGCCCGGGCTCGCCTCTTCGATCTGCCCGAGGGATCCTGGGTGGTCCTCGTCGCGTGCTTCCTGGGTGTCGATTTCCTCTACTACTGGTTCCATCGGATGAGCCATGAGATCGGGGCCTTCTGGGCGGCCCATTCCGTTCACCATCAGTCGGAGGAATACAACCTGTCCGTGGCTCTTCGCCAGGGCGCGTTCCAGAGCTTCTTCTCCTGGGTCTTCTATCTGCCCCTCGCCGTCCTCGGCTTTCCTCCCGCCATCTTCATCACCTGTTCCGCGCTCAACACCCTCTACCAGTTCTGGATCCACACCCGCTTGATCGGAAAACTGGGGCCGCTCGAGTGGGTCCTCAACACGCCCTCCCATCATCGCGTGCACCACGGCCGCAACCCGCGCTACATCGACCGGAATCACGCGGGCTCCCTGATCATCTGGGACCGGATGTTCGGCACGTTCGTCGAGGAAACCGACGAGCCGGTGTACGGCGTGGTGAAGCCGCTCGCGAGCGCCAATCCCCTCTGGGCGAACTTCGCGGGCTGGGTGGATCTGTGGTCGGTGGCGAGGAGGGCCGCCGGCGTCAAGGATCGCCTGCGACCGTTCGTGAAGGCCCCCGGCTGGCGTCCCGCCGAACAGGGCGGACCGGTGCGGCCCCCCGAAGTCAGCCGGCCGCAGGATGAGCCCGCGGGCGCTCCCACGCCGCCGACCCTCGCAGCCTACGTCTTCCTCCACTTCGTCCTGCTCCTGGTCCTCACCGCGGGAGCCCTCGCCCGGGCGCAGGCCCTGGGAACCGCAAGGTTCGCGGCGATCGCGCTGGTCGTGGTGTCGAGCCTGGTCGCGCTCGCAGCACTTCTCGAACAGCGCCCGTGGGCGCGCCCGGTCGAAGCGGTCCGCGTCCTAGTCCTTCTCGGCCTTGCCGCCGCCTTCGGGGGGGACGTCGTCGGGCTTCTGTTCGGGGGGCAGGGATTCGGCAACCCGTAGCATCTCGCCGGTGTTGAGGGGGATCCGCAGGGTTTCCCCTGAATCTTCCTTCGGCGGATTCACGCAACGGCCCACCACCACCCGGGCCGCCCGAACGATGTGCTCGTCTAGGCGATAGCCGCGCACGAGTTCGCGGATCACCATGCCGTCCTGGGTCGGATCCTCGACATCCTCGACCTGAATGGCCTCGCTGGTGTTGGGATCGTAGGGAAGCCCGAGCGTGCGCACCCGGTCGAAGCCGCCGTCCTTCAGGACCTGGACCACCTGATTCCGGACCAGGATGAACCCTTCCATCAGGCTGTGGCTGGCCGCCCGGGCTTCGCCGGTGTCGAAGGCCCGGTCGAAGTTGTCGAGGATCTCGATGTAGCGCGCGTAGATGGTTTCCCGCTCGTTCTGCAGTTCGCGAGCGGCCGCCCGCTTCTGCCGGGCCAGCGACGCGCCGATGTCCTGGGTCGCGGTTCGCTGCTTCTCGTGAAGGTCGCCGATCTGCGCGCGCAGGGCCTCGTTCTCCGCGCGGAGCGCGTGATAGCCGGCCATGGCCTGTTCGAGCTTCGCCTCGGCCAGGCGCGCTCGCGTCTCGCACTCTTCGAGAGCCGCCTTCAAGGCGTCCGCGGAAGGCGAGGCTTCGCCCGCCTCGGGTGCGGGATGCGGCGGTTCGTCTTCGGCCATCGGGGTGAAGCCCCTAGGTTATCCCACCAGCACGGTGACGTCGGCCACATTGGTTCCGGTGGGCCCGCCGGCCATCAGCCCGCCGAGGCGATGAAGGGCGGTGGCGGAATCGTTCTGGTCGAGCGATGCCCGGATCGAAACACCGCGGGTTCGAGCCCGTCGCGCGGTGTTGTCGTCGACCAGGCCACCGCTCGCTTTCGAGGGGCCGTCCATCCCGTCGGTCGCGAAGGCGGCGAGCACGGTGGGCCGGGAGCACTTCGAGAGAGCCTCGATCGACGACAACGCGAGTTCCTGATTCCGACCGCCCCGGCCCCGGCCGCGAACCTTTACCACGCTCTCGCCGGTGGCGATCAGGCATGCGGGTCGTCGACCGCGGAGGGCCTCGAACGCCGCGACCAGATCGGGCCCGCAGATTCTGGCTTCTCCTCGAATCGCGTCCAGCCGCACCACGGGGCGGAATCCCAGCGCGGCCGCTTCCCGGGCCGCGGCCCGGGCGAAGGTCCGTCCGCTGCCGATGATCACGGTCCGCGCGCGCCCTGCGATCCCCGTCGGGGACGGGCGACGCCGGAGCGCGCGCGCCACCCCGGGAGGCAGGACTTCACCCGGGAAGTACTTTCGAATGGCGCGGAGAGCGGTCGCGCGCGCGGCCGGGTCTTCGATCGCGGGACCGGATCCGATGGTGCCGGGATCGTCGCCGGGCACGTCGGAAATGGCCAGTGCGAAGACGCGGGCGGGGAAGGCGAGGCGGGCGAAGCCGCCGGCCTTGAGCCGCGAGAGACGCTTCCGCACCGCGTTCATTTCCATGATCGAGGCCCCCCGCCGCAGCAGGATCCCGGTCAGGCGCTGCTTGTCCCGCAAGGAGACGCCCTCGATGGGCGCCGGCATCAGAGCGGAGGCGCCGCCGGAGAGGAGCAGGAGCACGACATCGCCGCGGCCCGCCTCCTCCAGCAGTTCGATCACCCGAAGGCTCGCGCGCGCGCCGGCCGCGTCCGGCAGCGGATGCCCCGAGACGAAGCTCGTGGTGCGGGGAAGGTGCGGCGCCTTCGCGGGCGCGATCACGATTGCCTCGGTGAGCCGGTCGCCGAGAATGCGGTGGGCGGCTCGCGCCATCCGGACCGCGGCCTTGCCCACCGAGACCACGAACAGCCGCCGCGGCTTCACGTCCACTCCGGCGATGCGGAGAGCGTGGCCGT
>DAORUA010000398.1:0-3597 GCA_035432945.1 Vicinamibacteria bacterium
TGGCGGAGGGCCGGGGACTCGAACCCCGAAGGGCCGTGAAGCCCGGGAGCTTTCAAGGCTCCTGCCTTACCAGTTAGGTCTAGCCCTCCGCGGGGGGTGGCAGTGGCTGGACGGGGTTGCTTCGTCGGCCGCCTTCGGCCCCTCCTCGCAATGACGCGCCTCGAGGCCTGTCGTCGACCGGCTTTGCGGACGTCTAGTCCTCGCGACGGTACTTCTTGCGGCTGCGCTTGCGCGCGAGCGCCTGCTTCACGCGCTTCTTCTCACCCGGCTTCAAATAGAAACTATGCTTCTTGACATCCTTGATGATGTCTTCCTGCTGGACTTTTCTCTTAAAGCGGCGGAGGGCGCTTTCGATTGTCTCGCCTTCTTGCAACCTGATCTCGGCCAAGAGCCTCTCTCCTCGAATGACGTCTTCATGACGAATGTTCCAGCAATCCAAACTATGAGACTCCTGGAAATTCAGCTCTCCAGTCGAAACCCCACGGGACGCACGGGAATTGGAAGGGAATGCTAGGCGATGGCCTTTGAACCTGTCAAGGAAACGGGGGGGACCCTCTTCGTGGTGGCCACACCCCTCGGCAACCTTGACGACATGACCTTCAGGGCAGTTAAGTGCCTGAAAGAAGTGACTTTGATCGCCTGCGAGGACACCCGCAGGACGGCCCGGCTCCTCAACCATCTGGGGATCAAAAAGCCTCTCATTTCCTGTTTCGAGCACAACGAACTTGCTCGAATCGATGAACTTCTGGGGAAAATCGCCTCCGGAGAGGACGTGGCTCTGGTGAGCGACGCGGGGACGCCCACCATCTCGGACCCCGGTTTCGCGCTGGTCCGGGCCGCGCTCGAACGAGGGATGAAGGTGAGTCCGGTGCCCGGCCCCTCCGCTCTCATCGCGGCGCTGTCGGTGAGCGGCCTGCCCACCGACGAATTCCTCTTCGCGGGTTTCCTGCCCCGGACCTCGGGCGCGCGCCGCACGCGTCTCCTGAGGCTCAAGCCCCAGACCGCGACCCTCATCTTCTACGAGTCGCCGCACCGCGTCCTCGAATCGCTCGCCGACATGATCGCGGTTCTCGGGGACCGTTTCGCGTTCCTCGCCCGCGAGGTGACGAAGCTCCACGAGGAACTGAAGAGCGGGGCCCTGTCGGAGATCATGACCATGCTGGGCGCGCGGCCGGAGGTGCTGGGCGAGATCGTCCTCGTGGTGGCCGGGGCCCCGGAGGCCGCCGCGAAGTCCGGGTCGATGGACGAGGCCCTCCTTCGCTTCGATGCGGAGGTTCAGATGGGCGCCACCCCGAGGCAGGCGGCGAAAGAGGCGGCGCTCGCGACCGGCCTTCCCGCCCGGGATATCTACGCGGCGGCCGCGGCCCGGAAATGAACCTTCGACCGAGGGGTTGACAACTCCGGGCTTTTGAACGGACCATAGGGCACCCGAATGAAGATTCTTGTGGTTGGAAACGGAGCGCGGGAGCACGCCATCGTGGCAAAGCTCCGGGACAGCTCGATCGGCGCGGTGGACGAGATCTATTGCGCGCCCGGAAACGCGGGCATCGCGAAGCACGCGCGGCTCGTTCCCATCGAAATGTCGAACACGGTCGAGCTGGCGGACTTCGCCCAGACCATCAAGGCGGATCTCACCATCGTCGGTCCGGAGCTGCCGCTGGTGCTCGGAATCGTGGACGAGTTCAAGAAGCGCGGCCTGCGCGTCTTCGGGCCGACCCGTTCCGCCGCCAAGATCGAGGGCTCCAAGGTCTTCGCGCGCGAGTTCCTGACCCGCCACAATGTGCCCTCGCCGCGCTACACCGTATGCGGCTCTTACGACGAGGCCGAGCGCATCCTGAAGGAGGGCAAGCTCGGCTTCCCCTGCGTGGTGAAGGCCGACGGCCTGACCTCCGGAAAGGGCGCCGTCGTGTGCGAGACCCGCGAGGAAGCCCTGGCCGCCGCCTCGTCCATGCTGAAGGACAAGCGCTTCGGCAAGGCGGGCGAGAGGGTGGTCATCGAGGAGTTCGTTCCCGGCGAAGAGGTCTCGTTCCTCGTGCTGTGCGACGGAACCCGCGCGGTGCCGCTCGCGAGCGTCCAGGATCACAAGCGCCTCAAGGACGGAGACAAGGGCCCGAACACCGGCGGCATGGGCACCATCTCCCCCGCCCTGAACCTCAAGCTCGAACTCCACAAGGAGATCATGAGCACGATCATCATCCCGACCATCGCCGGGCTTTCGAAGGAAGGCCGGTCGTTCTCGGGCGTGCTCTACGCCGGCCTCATGATCGGGGCCGACTCGAAACCGAAGGTCCTCGAATTCAACGCGCGTTTCGGCGACCCCGAGTGCCAGGTCATCCTCGCTCGGCTCAAGAGCGACCTCGCCTCCCTGCTCGTGGCCGTGGCCGACGGCGCCCTCGCCGACGTCAAGGTCGAGTGGGCCAAGGAGCCCGCGGTCTGCGTGGTGGTGGCGAGCGAGGGGTACCCCGACAGCGTGGTCAAGGGACGCGAAGTCCGTCACCTGCCCGAGTCCGAAGAAGGACTCCAGATCCTCCACGGCGCCACCACGATGGACGGACAGAAGCTCGTGACCAACGGCGGCCGGGTGTTCGCGGTGACCGCCCTCGGCGCCTCGCTCCCCCAGGCCCTCAACCGTGCCTACGAGGCGGTGGCCCACATCGAGTTCGACGGCGCGCAGTACCGCCGCGACATCGGGGCGAGCGCGCTCAAGAAGCTGGGCGTCGCGTAGGACCTCGGGCCTGCGGCCCGAGGTCACTTGAACCGGAGGATCTCCGTGATGTCGCCCTGCGGGGGCTTGCCGTCGCGGCGCACCAGGGCCTGGCCGTCGACGTCGACGATGCCGGTCAGGAGCACGAGGTCGAGGACCCTTCCCTTGAGGATGGGCACGCCGGGATCGACGATGAGGGCCTTCGAGCCGGGGTCGTAGGACACCCGCATCCCCTGGAATCCCGGGTCGCCGGGCAGGGCCGGTCCCGCGTAACGCAGGCCCACGCGTCCCTTGAAGCTCCCCTCCTCCATGTCGTTGTTGAACTGCACCATGATCCTCCCCGAGAAATCGAAGTCGGCATCGCCGTCGAGAGGCAGGGAGAAGACGATCATCGGGGGGATCTTCGGCCGCTCGGGGGGAGGCGGGGGCGGAGCCGCGTCCGCCTTGGGCGTGGGCGGCTGGGTGAGGGACACCTGGGCGGCGTCGATGACGACGACACCGTTCCGGGTCGAGGGCCGCCCGATGACTTCGATCCAGCGGCTCGAGTCGCGGCGGATCGAGGGGTCGAGTTCGAAGCCGTCGCCCTTGGGCTTCTTGTTGGTGACCCACACCGCGAACAAAGACTCCTTGATCACCCAGTCGTCGGCTCGGCGCATGGAGCGGGCGGGCAGGTCGCCGAACAGGTTCCGGCCGCGGAACTTCCCGACCACTCTCACGAGCTGGCCGTCCATCTTGCCCTCCCGCCCCACGAGCTGCTCGAGGGTCACGATCGCCGCCTTCGGGTCCTTGCCGAGCTTCTCCGGAGGACCGGCCCACGACCAGAACTGGATGACGCCCATGCTGTTGGTGCCGACTCCGCCCGCGCCGCTCTGTCCGGTGGCCATGGTGAACAA
>DAORUA010000399.1:0-3576 GCA_035432945.1 Vicinamibacteria bacterium
GGGGCAGTAGTAGCCGCCCGGCCAGTCCGCGCCCATGTCGGAGGCCGCGCCCACTTCCTTCTTGAGGGTGGGCGAGCATCCCAGGTGGGTGCACACGCCCACCGCGACGAAGACTTCCGGCTTGATCGAGCGGGCCGCGCCCTTCACGTATTCGGGCTGCCTGGACGACTTCGACTGCGGGTCGGCGAGGAAGCCGTCGTTCTTCTCGAGCTGGGCCAGCATCTCGGGCGTGCGCCGCAGGATCCAGACCGGCTTTCCGCGCCACTCGACGGTGATCTGCTGCCCGGCCTCGATCTTGGAAACGTCGACTTCGACGGGGGCACCGGCAGCGAGCGCCCGGGCGCTCGGGAACCAGCTGCCCAGGAAGGGAACGGCGACACCACCCGCGGCAACGGCGCCCGCGGCGGAGGTGGCAACGATGAGGAAGCGCCGCTTCTTCTCGTCGACTTTGTCTAGGACGATGGCAGTCATTGCGGAAGGGGGGGGGAGTTGGGCGGGTGGTGATGGAGGAGGTTCGCCCGCCATTTTAGCCGATTACCCGTGGGGACTTACAGCCCCGGGGGTATGCCCGAGGGTTGACGCCCCCCCCTCCCCCCCGTAGATTCGAACTGGGGGCCGTGCCCGGCCCGTCTGGAGAAGAAAATGAGTTTTGCTTCGGAATTCAAGCAGTTCGCGTTGAAAGGCAACGTCATGGACCTCGCGGTCGGGGTCATCATCGGGGCCGCTTTCGGCAAGATCGTCGATTCCGTGGTGAACGACCTCGTGATGCCTTTCGTGGGCCGCGTGCTGGGCAACGTCGACTTTTCCAACCTTTTCATTGCGCTGCGCGACATCCCGCCCGGCGTCCCGCAGACCCTCGATGCGGTGAAGAAGGCCGGCGTGCCCGTCTTCGCCTGGGGCAACTTCGTCACCGTGGCGCTCAATTTCGCGATCCTCGCCTTCATCATCTTCGTGATGGTCCGCCAGATAAACCGCCTGAAGAGCGAAGCGCCCCCGCCCCCGCCGCCGGCCACGCCGGAGGACGTCCTGCTCCTTCGCGAGATCCGCGACAGCCTGAGGAAGTAGGGGTTGATGCGACGGCTCTGGCTTGTCTTCGCGCAGGTCGTCACCGCCACGCTGGGGGCGATATTCGTCGTAAGCCTGGTCAAGCCCGAGTGGGTTCCCTGGCGGGGTGGCAGCAACGTGGTGGAGATCCGCGAGTCGGCCGGCGTCCCGGCCGCCGCGGCGGTTGCGGCCTCCCCGGGGCGGCCGGTCTCGTTCAGCGACGCCGCCCGCAAGGCCGTGTCTTCCGTGGTGAACATCTCGGCCACGAAGCAGGTCCGCCGGCGAAGCCCCCTGCTCGAGGACCCCGTCCTGCGGCGGTTCTTCGGCGAGCGCTTCAACGTCCCGGAGACCCAGCTTTCCCTGGGCTCCGGCGTGATCGTGAGCCGCGAGGGGTTCCTCCTCACCAATTCCCACGTGGTGGAAGGCGTCACCGAGATCCAGGTCACGCTCAACGACGGCCGCACGGCGCCCGGCAAGGTCGTGGGGTCCGACCCCGAGACCGACCTCGCCGTCGTCCGGATAACCGCGCCGGGGCTCACCCCCATCACGTTCGGGCAGTCGGACCAGCTCAAGGTGGGCGACATCGTGCTCGCCATCGGCGACCCCTTCAGCGTGGGCCAGACGGTCACCATGGGGATCGTGAGCGCCGTGGGGCGGGAGATCGGCGCCGCCAACCCCTTCGGCAGCTTCATCCAGACCGACGCGGCCATCAATCCGGGAAATTCCGGGGGCGCCCTCGTGGACACGGCCGGGAACCTCGTGGGCATCAACACGCTGATCTACTCGCGCACCGGGGGCTACCAGGGGATCGGGTTCGCCATCCCCGCGGGGCTCGCCCGCCGGGTGATGGAGCAGATCATCGAGACCGGAAGCGTCATCCGCGGCTGGTTCGGCGTCGAGGTCGCCAACATCACGCCGGAACTGGCCGAGTCCCTGGGCCTTTCCGGGACCCGCGGCGCCATCGTCGGCGGCATCGAGCCCGGCAGCCCCGCCCACAGGGCCGGAATCCGCCTGGGCGACGTGATCCTCGCCGTGGGCGAGCGCCAGGTCGCGGACCTCACCGCCACCCTCAACGCGATCGCCGACATCCCGCCGGGCAAGACGGTGCAGGTGCGCATCATCCGCCGCAACCAGGAAGTGACCCTCCCGGTCACGGTGGGGCGGCGCAAGCCGCGCGCGGCGGACGGGGAATAAAGGGCGCCTACTGCCCGGCGTCGGGCTCTTCGGCCGGGCGGGGCTTCTCGACGAACCGGGCGACGAAGATCCCGACCTCGTAGAGCAGGCACAGCGGAATCGCGAGCATGAGCTGCGAGACCACGTCGGGGGGCGTGACGACGGCCGCCACCACGAAGGCGCCCACGATCACGAAGGAGCGGATCTCCCGGAGCTTCTCGACCGACACCATCCCCGTCATCACCAGGACCACGACCACCACCGGCACCTCGAAGGTGACGCCGAAGGCGATGAACATCCCGAGGACGAAGTTGAAGTAGGCCTCGATGTCGGGCGCCACGGTGATCGACTTGGGCGCGAACTGGGCGATGAAGGAGAAGACCGTCCCGAAGACGAAGAAGTAGCAGAAGGCCATGCCGATGAAAAAGAGCAGCGTGCTCGAGACCACGAGCGGCAGGACGAGCCGCTTCTCGTGGGCGTAGAGCCCCGGCGCGACGAAGGCCCACGCCTGGTAGAGGACGTAGGGCAGGGCGAGCAGGAAGGCGACCACGAGGGAGATCTTCATCGGGATGAAGAACGGCGTGATGACGCCCGTGGCGATCATCTTCGACCCCTCGGGAAGGGTGCGGATCATCGGCATCGCGACCAGGTCGTAGAGCTCGGAGGCGAAGAAGAACGTGGGCAGGAAGGCGACGAGCACCGCCACGAGCGAGCGCACGAGGCGGTCGCGCAGCTCGAACAGGTGGGAAAGGAAGGTCTCCTGCGCGGTGTCGCTCATGCGGCTCCGGGCCTGCGCTCCTGCGGGGGGTCGTCGATCCCGAGCTCGAGCTGCGGGGAGGCGGGGGCCGGCTCCGCCTGC
Organism: Vicinamibacteria bacterium; assembly: GCA_035432945.1. Lineage (GTDB taxonomy): Bacteria > Acidobacteriota > Vicinamibacteria > Fen-336 > JAGNNV01 > JAGNNV01. The sequence goes on from DAORUA010000399.1 coordinate 3,077, forward strand.
GCGGCCCCGGGCAACGGCGCGGGCGCCGGTTCGCCGCCCTGGGCGCCGCCGTCGGCGCGCAGCTGCCGGTCGATGTCGGTTTCCACCTCCCGGATCTCGCGCTCGGCGTCGGTCACCTTGGTCTCGATGTCGCGCTGGAACTCGCGGGCCGCGCCCTCGAACTCGCTCTTCACCTTGGAGAGCTCCGAAAGCTCCATCTCGCGGTTCACGTCCGACTTCACCTGCGCGACGTATCGCTGCAGGCGGCCGAAGAGGTGGCCGAGGGTCCGGGCGACCTTCGGCAGGCGTTCGGGCCCGATGACGACGAGCGCCACCACCCCGATCAGAAGCATTTCGGAGAATGCGATATCGAACATGGCGTCGCCCCGCGGGCAGCTTCCCGCGGCCGGGGCGGTCAGCTCTTCTGCTTTTCCTTGACCTCGCCCTCGAGCGTGGCGCCCGTCGCGGCGATCTCGCCGGCGGGCTTCTTCTCGTCCTCGCCCTTCATGCCTTCCTTGAAG
>DAORUA010000400.1:0-3574 GCA_035432945.1 Vicinamibacteria bacterium
CGCGATCTGTGAACTGCTCGACGTGACCGATCACATCCGCGAGCTCATCCTCGCACGCCGCCCCGCCTCGGAGATCAAGAGGGCGGCGAAGGACGAGGGCATGACCTTCCTGCGCGATTCCGCGCTCCATCGCGTCTTCGCGGGGACCACCACCCTGCAGGAGATCAACAAGGTGACGTTCGTGGAGGTCGCTTGATCGGCGAAAGGCTCCGGCGTTTCTTCCTCGAGCCGCAGGGCGCCCAGGTAGCGCTCGAGTTCTCGTCCGTGGCCCTGGTGGGGGCCCGGGTGGAATCGAAGCGCGGGAAGCTCGAGCTTCGTTCGCTGGTCAGCGAGCCTTTGAGCGAGGGAACTTTCGTCCCCAGCCTCGAGGATCCGGGGTTCGTGAACAAGGAGGAGATGCGCGACGCCGCAAAGCGCGTCCTCGCGAAGATCGGGGCCGCGCCCCAGGCCCGCGCCGCCCTGGTGGTGCCCGACGTGGTCGCGCGTTTCCGCCTGTTCGCGCAGGAGGAGGTCCGGACCGAGCCGAAGAAGCGGGACGCGGTGATCGCTTTCCGGATGCAGAAGCTGCTCCCGTTTCCCGCCGCGGATGTCCGGGTCGTCTCGGCCTGGCCGCGTCTCGCCACCGATCCGGTCCTGGCCGTCGGTTTCTCGGGCGCCGTCCTCGGCGCCTACGAACAGGTGGGCCAGGCCTTCGGTCTCGACGTCGGTTCGGTCGAGACCTCGTCCATGGCCCTGCTCCGGGGACTGGACATCGAAGGGGACGCCCTGCTGGTTCGCCACGATCCGACCTGGCTCACCCTCACCCTTCTGCGCCAGGGCTGGCCGGTTTCCATCCGTTCGTTCGACGCCACGGTGGCGCAGAACCCGGACGAGGTGCGGCGGGAGATCGCGTCCACCGCGGTCTTCTGGCGGGATCGACTCTCGGGAACCCGGCTCGCCTCCGCGGTGATCCACGCCTCCGATCGCTGGTTCGACGCGCTCAGCGGCGATCTGGCCGCGGCGTTCGGTTGCGCGGCGGAACGAGCGAAGCCCCCGGCGCACCTCGTGGTCGCGGGCATGCCCACCGCGGTGGAGCGTTCGGCCGCCCCCGCCCTCGCTCTCCTGGGAGCGTACTGACCGCGATGATGGCATCGACGAACCTGGCCCTGAGGCCCTTTCGCAACGAGAGGCTGCCCTGGCTCCTGACCGGACTTCTCCTCGTCACAGCCATCGCCGCATCCTTCCTTCACGGGCGGCTGGTGAGCCGGCTCGTGTCCGGCGACGAGGCCAATACCGTGCGCGCGGTCCGGCAGGACGAGGCCCGGATCGACGAACTCGAAGAGGGAATCGCCCGGGAGCCTCCGCTCCGGATCGAGGCGGCGGAGGTCTCGCGTCTCCGCGCCTACAAGGAACTCGTGGACCGGCGTGTCTTCCCCTGGCGCTTTCTGCTCTCCGAGCTGGAGGGGATGCTGGCTGACAACGTTCGTCTGGACCGGATCTCGCCCGCCCCCGCGCGCGGAGTCCGCGGCATGCTGATCGACCTTTCCGGCGTGGCCCGGACAAAGGACGCGGCGTTCTCCCTGGCCGAAACCCTCGACGCCTCGTCGGTGTTCTCGAACGCGTCCCTCAAATCGCTTTCGGATACGGCAGAGGGGACGGAGTTCGTGATGGAAGTCGTCTTCGATCCCGAGAACCGCTCGGTCGCGGACCCCGCCGGCGCGGGGAATCCCGCGAGCCCCCCGAAAGCGTCGCCTTTGCCCTCGTCCCCGTCGGCCGCGGTGAGGGCGCGATGAGCCCGCGCTCCTCGAGGACGCGCGTGCGCCTGGCCTGGGTGGGCGCTCTCCTGTTCCTGGCCAATGCCGTGGTCTTCGCGGCCTTCACCTGGCCGAAGCTCAACTCGGTTCGCCGGGCCGAGAGCCGGGCGCTCGAGGTGTCGAAACGGCGGGCCGCGCTCGAGAAGGTCTGGTCCCAGGTGACCGCGCGGAAGGAGCTCCTGGCCCGGAACCGCCAGGACATCGAGAGCCTGAGCCGCGACCATCTCAAGTACCGCGCCGACGATCTCTTCGGCGCGCAGCGGGAGATCGAGAAGCTCGCCCGGGACGCCGGGCTCAAGCCCAAGAAGAGCGCCTATTCCATCTCGAAGGTGCGGGGCACCGACCTCGTCCGCTGCGAGGTCACCCTGCCCCTCGACGGGAGCTACGCGAATCTCACCGGCTTCCTCGCGCGCATCGAGTCGGCGAAGCGCTTCATCGTGGTCGATCAGATGGCCCTGGCGCAGGAAGAGGATGGAGCGAGGATGAATCTGAAGCTCTCGGCCATCTTCAAGGACGGAGACCCCCGTGCGACGCAGTGAGCGCGGCACGACCTTCATCGAGGTGATCGCGGTCGCGACCATCATCGCCATCCTGGCCGTGGCGGTCCTGCCCCTGTCCCGGGTGACCCGCCAGCGTCAGCGGGAGATCGAGCTCAGGCGGGCCCTTCGCGAGATCCGGACCGCCGTCGACCGGTTCAAGGACTCGGTCGACCGGGGTCAGATCGGCGGCACGGACGTGAAGCTCGGGAGCGAGGGCTACCCGGAATCGCTCGAAACCCTGGTCGAAGGGGTCAGTCAGGTGGGCCGTCCGGGAGCCAAGCTGAAGTTCCTGAGGCGGATTCCCGAGGATCCCTTCTCGGGAAAGGCCGAATGGGGAATGCGCTGCTATCAGGACGACCACGACTCCTCCTCGTGGTGCGGCGACAACGTTTACGATGTCTACTCCCTCGCCGAGGGAGAGGCGCTCGACGGCTCAAAGCTGAAGGACTGGTGATGGTGGCACTCAATTCCGCGTGTTCCGAATCGCGAGGGAGGAAGGCCCGCTCCCGGGGCTTCACCCTCCTCGAACTGATCGTGGTCATCACCATCATGGGCATCCTGGTGTCGATCGCTCTGCCCAACTATCGCAACTCCATCGTGTCCGCCCGGGAGGCGGTGCTTCGCGAGAACCTGTATCGCCTGCGCGATCTGATCGACCAGTACCAGTCCGACAAGGGGAAGTATCCGGAAACCCTCGAGGCCCTGGTCACGGACGGGTACCTTCGGAAGATTCCGCCCGATCCCATCGCCGCGGAGCCCTGGGTGGAAGTCCCGCCCGAGGCCGACGCGACGAGCGGCGAGGCGCCCACGGGTGTCTTCGACGTCAAGAGCGCTTCCAGCCAGGCCGGATTGAACGGCGTGCCCTACAACGAGTGGTGATGGGCCCCAAGGAGATTTCCGCCGGGCTGCTTCTCGTCGTCCTGGCGGCTCTGGGCTGGAACGCCTTCCTGCGACCGGGCGACACGCCGGAGAAGGCGGCGCTTCGCCTGGAGGCGGGCTCGGAAGTTCCCGCCATCGGTCTGGATCGAGTGGGCCGGCCCGATCCTGGGGCCGCTCCTCCCACGCGCGACGTGTTCAAGTTCGGGGCCGACTCGCGCGCCGACCTCAACCCGGTGCCGACACCCGTGATCAAGCTCTCCCCCCTGCCCACCGCCACGCCCTTTCCCACCCCCGAAGGCGAGCCCACCCCCACCCCCCGGCCCCCGTTGAACGTCACTCTCATCCGGATCGTCGATAATGGGG
>DAORUA010000401.1:0-3574 GCA_035432945.1 Vicinamibacteria bacterium
TCGGCACGGTCGGCGAACCCATCAACCCCGAAGCCTGGATGTGGTACCACAAGGTGATTGGCGGCGAGCGCTGTCCGATCGTCGATACCTGGTGGCAGACCGAGACCGGCGCGATCATGATCACGCCGCTCCCGGGGGCCACGCCGACCAAGCCGGGATCCGGGACGCTCCCGTTCTTCGGCATCCTGCCGGAGGTCGTCGACAAGGAGGGAAACAAGGTGCCGCCCGGCCAGGGCGGCTTCCTGGTCATCCGGAAGCCATGGCCGTCCATGCTCCGGACCGTCTTCCGCGACCCGGACCGGTACGTCGAGCAGTACTGGAAGCGCTTCCCGGGGTCGTACTTCACCGGAGACGGCGCCCGCGAGGACGAGGACGGCTACTTCTGGATCATGGGCCGGGTCGACGACGTGGTGAACGTGGCCGGGCATCGCCTGGGGACCATGGAGGTCGAAAGCGCCCTGGTGTCTCATCACCGGGTCGCCGAGGCTGCCGTGGTGGCCCGACCGGACGAACTCAAGGGCCAGGCGCTCTGCGCGTTCGTCACTTTGAAGGCGGGTGCTGCGGGCGCGGACCAGTTCGCCATCGAGGCCATGAAGGAGGAGTTGAAGGCTCACGTCGCCCGGGAAATCGGACCGATCGCGAAACCCGACGACATCCGGTTCACCGACGCGCTTCCGAAGACCCGGAGCGGGAAGATCATGCGGCGCCTGCTCCGAGACATCGCAGCCGGGTCCCAGACCATGGGTGACACGACGACCCTCGAGGACTTCTCGGTACTGGCCAAGCTGCGCGAGGACGAGGAATAGCCGAACCAAAGCAGGGCGCCAAACCGAAGCCCCGCAGGCTTTCCCCTCTAAGCAACGATCTTCAAGCGCCTTACCAACCTCTTTGAGCGACTATCTTATCGGGCACATCGACAGGAATAGTGATTCCGATGTGTCCGATAAGATATGTTATGTAAACTATTATGGGTATCGGGGGTAGGGTGGGGGCGTCGGAGCGGCTGGCGGTCAGGGCTCTCTCGTTCCACAGCCGGTACGGGTGCCAAAACAGCGGCGTCTGCTGTTCCTCTGGCTGGGAACTCGCAGTCGAGGAGAACGTTGAGGTTCGCCTGACCTCCTTGCTCGCGCTCCGTCCCCGAGACCTACCAAACGGGCCCGACGGTTTCCGTCCCATGGAGGATCCTCCAGCCGGCTGCAGGTCCGCCCTGAGGGCGGTCGGCTCCACCGGCGTCTGCTGGTTCAGGGACGAGCCCGGACGGACCTGCGCCATCCACCGTGACCACGGAGCGGCTGCCTTGCCCTCGGCCTGCCGCCAATTCCCGAGAGTCTGCGTTCTCGAACCCGACGGCGTCTCGGTAAGCCTGTCTCACTACTGCCCGACCGCCGCCGGTTTGCTCTTCGGCGAGGTCGCGGATTTCGGACTGGTCACGGCGCCTCCGGCGTTCCCAGCCGACTGGCCGTTCGAAGGACTCGACGCCCGGGGCGCCCATTCCCCACTCCTTCGCCCGGGAGTCCTGCTGGGCTTCGACGGACTTCGAGCATTCGAGGAGTCGGCGGTCGCCGTCCTCTCCCGGAAGCCCCTGTGGCCAGCCCTGTCCACCATCGAGTCGGCGGTCGAGCGGATTCGGGCCTGGGGGGTGGCCGCCGGACCGCTTCCCGAACTCGTGTCCCAGTCATTCGCCGTCAGTGGAAGGGACCCGGGCGCCGAGCCCCGGGTCAGCGACCCTCGTCCAGTTCTCCTCGGGGCCCTGACCGAAGGGACACGACCGGCCGAAGTCCTGCCCGCCTTTCAACCGGGCGTTCCAGCTGTTTCGGGTCTGGCCGAGGTCGCCCTGCGGAAGTACCTGGCGGCCAGACTGATCGCGGCCTGGATCATGTTCCAGGGCGATGATCTGCGCAGCGTGGCCAGATATCTCCGTCTCTGCCTCGACACCGTGTTCCTCTTCGAGTCCGCGCGCGCGGCCGGCGAATCCGAGGCCGCGCGGTGGAAAGAGTCCATCCGAAACGCGGATCTGTGGATCGTCCACTACTGCGACCCGGACCTCCTCGCTCGGAACCTGAGGTAGGGTTCCACGAAATGCCCCCGGCCTCGACCGTCCTCGGCGCCCTTCCGGTCGACCGGTTCCTCGCAAACCACTGGCAGAAAGAGCCACTGGTCGTCCGGGGCGCCTTCCCGAACTTCAAGGACCCGCTCAGCCCGGACGAGCTTGCGGGCCTTGCCTGCGAGCCGGACGTCGAATCGCGCCTCGTGAGGGAGCGCGGAGGCCGGAAGCGGTGGCAGGTCACCCGCGGACCCCAGGATCCGAGGGTCCTGCGAAAGCTCGGACGTTCGCACTGGACGCTGCTCGTGGAATCCATGGACCGCCATTCACGCGAGGTCGCCGCGCTGGCTTCAGCCTTCTCGTTCATTCCGAGATGGCGAATGGACGATGTGATGGTGAGCCTCGCGCCTCTTCACGGAACGGTCGACGCCCACATCGACAGCTACGATGTCTTCCTGATCCAGGGCCAGGGCCGGCGACGATGGGAGGTCGACCGGCGGTCCACCCCCGACTACAAGCCCGGCCTCGATCTCCGCATCCTGAAGCGGTTCCGGGCCGAGGACTCCTGGGTGCTCGAGCCTGGCGACATGCTCTACGTCCCGCCAGGGGTTGGACATCGAGGCGTCACCGTGCTCGGCGGCGCGGAAGTGGCCCTCACCTATTCGGTTGGGTTCCGCGCGCCTTCGTCCGCCGATCTGCTGTCCACCCTGTTGTCGCGAGCGCTCGCGAGCGAGACGCAGCGCCTCTTCTCCGACGCGGGCCGGAAGGCGAGCAGGGACGCGGGTGAGATCTCCAGCCAGGACCGAGCGGCCCTGCGGGACTTCCTCATCTCGGATCTCGAATCGTCGAGCCCGGATGCCTGGGCGTTGGCCATGGGCGAGGCCGTGACCTCGGGAGGAAGCACCGGGGTCCCGGCCGCGAACACCACGCGGCGATCCGCGGAAAGGAGACTCGCGGGCGGCTCGACCGTTTCCGTGATCCCGGGCGCGCGAATGGCCTGGGCCAGGCTGTCGCGAGGCCGGGCCGCGCTCTTCGTCAACGGCGAGGGCCGCGTCCTCCCCCGCCCGCAGGCTTTCGCCGCGCCTTTCCTTTGCGGGAATCCTTCCCGCGCGGCAGCGCGCCGGGTCGCGGCCCACGAGCCCCTGCTGTCACTTCTCGTCGACCTGTTCCGGGCGGCCGTGGTCGAGTGGAGCGACTGAGCGCAGCCCGCGCTTCAAACTCCGCGGGCCTCGGGCTCGATACCACCAGTCGCCTGCCGGTGAGAGGGTGGTTCAGCTCGATGCGCTCCGCGTGCAGCATCAGGCGCTCGGCGGGCGGCCCGCCGTATCGCGCGTCGCCGAGGATGGGAGCCCCGAGCGAAGCCAGGTGAACGCGGATCTGATGCTTGCGCCCGGTCACGGGCTTTGCTTCCAGCAGCAGGGCATCGGTCCGCCGATCCAGGACGCGCACGCGAGTCTCGGATGGGATGCCGCCGCGGTCGACGCGGACCGAACCGCGGTCCGACACGAGGATGGCCGTGTCGATAGTCAG
>DAORUA010000402.1:0-3570 GCA_035432945.1 Vicinamibacteria bacterium
TCACCGATCTCCCGGGGTCGCTCGCCAGCAGGACCGACCCCGAGTGGACGGGCGCCGTTCGCGCCCGCCTTCTCGTGCGCGACACGGATGTCGCGCTCACTTACCTCGCGGGGACGAAGCGCGAGGGACTTTTCGGCCTCGATCTCGGCCGCACCTGGGGAGCGATCGCTCTCCATGCCGAGAGTGCTGTCTATCGCGGGTCGGAGATCGACCGGACCCGGGGCGAAGAAACGTTCCTGCGCGTCTCCACCGGCGCCTTGTGGAGCCCGGGCGACTCGACCCTCTCGGTCGAGTACTTCTTCAATGGCGAGGGCATGGATGACGCGCAGTTCCGCGCCTACACGAACCGGCTCGGGCGCAACCTCTCGGTCGCGAACGATCCGAACCTCCCGGCGGCGGTCCGGGCCGCGGCCTTCGCGGCGTGGAACCTGGATGCCGCGATCCCCTTCGGCGGCAACCTCGGCCTGCGCCGCCACTATGCGTCGATCAGTTTCACCCGCCGGGAGATAGCCGAGGACCTCGCCGCCAACCTGCGCACCGTGATCGGCCTCTCCGACCGCGGCCTCATCGTGACTCCGGGACTCGCCTATGCTCCGAGCCGAAACGTGCAGATGAGCCTCGACCTCGTTCTTCTCTTCGGGCCCGAAGACGCCGAATACAAACTCGCCCCCATCGAGCGCGCCTTCCAGGCGCGGCTGAAGTACTCCTTCTAGGTGGGCTCGGTCAGCGTCCGGAACGTGAGCAAGGACTATGTCCTGGGGCGGACGATCGTGCGCGCCCTCCACGACGTGTCTCTCGAGGTGGAACGCTCCGAGTTCATCTCCATCGCCGGTCCGTCCGGCTCGGGGAAGTCGACCCTTCTGAACCTGGTGAGCGCCATCGACTCGCCGACCACGGGCGAGGTCTTCATCGACGGCATTGCGCTCAAGAGCCTCGACGACAACGGTCTCTCCGACCTGAGGGCCAACAAGATCGGGTTCATCTTCCAGACCTTCAACCTGATCCCCGTGCTGTCCGCCTACGAGAACGTCGAGTTCCCGCTGCTCTTCAAGCGGCAGGGCAGGGTCTCGAAGACCCGGGTGAAGGAGGTCCTCGCCCGCGTGGGCCTGCAGGACTTCATGCACCACCGCCCCGATGAGCTGTCGGGGGGGCAGCGGCAGCGGGTCGCGGTGGCGCGGGCTCTCGTCACCGACCCGCTGATCGTCCTCGCCGACGAGCCCACCGCGAACCTCGATCACGAGACCGGCCAGGCCGTCATCGACCTCATGCTCGAGATCAACCGGTCCGCGGGCACCACCTTCATCTTCTCGACCCACGACCCGAGCGTCATGAGCCATGCGCGCCGGGTCATACGCCTGGTGGACGGCCGGATCGTCACCTCGTAACCTCGAAGCGGAGACCATGCCCAAAGTCACCCTGCCCGTCATCCAGGAGGCCCCCGTCCCGGGCCATGTTTCCTGCCTTCAATGCGCGAGATGCTGCACCTACGTCGCGGTCGGCATCAACGCGCCCACCACGCCGAAGCTCGCCACCGAGGTCTTGTGGCACCTGTATCACCAGGGCGTCTCGGTCTGCCGCGACGAGGCGGGGGAGTGGTACGTGCAGTTCGAGGCCCGCTGCAAGAACCTCGGAGAGGGCAACCTCTGCTCGGTGTACTTGAACCGGCCGCACATTTGCCGCGCCTATGACGATCAGGTGTGCGAGGTGAACGCGCCCCAGAAGGGCCTCATCGAGTTCAAGGAGCCGAAGCACTTCCTCGAATACCTCAGGGTCAAGCGGCCCAAGGTCTACAAGACGATTGCCGCGAAGTACGTGCCGCCGGAGCACCAGCCCGAAGCCCTCCCTCCTCCCCCGGCGCGGACGAAGCGAGCGTCAACGAAGGTTCGCTGAGAGAATCGGGGTGTCATGACCGACCCAGAGCCGAACCAGACCTTCAGTATCCGCGGGCGCGTCTTCTCCTCCCGCCTGATCGTGGGCACGGGGAAGTATCCGACGTTTGAAATCATGCGCGCGGCCCACGAGGCCGCGGGCGCCGACATGGTCACGGTGGCGGTGCGCCGGGTGGACCTTTCCGCTCCGAAGGGCGCGGGGACCCTGCTCGACTTCATCGACCCGAAGAAGATCTTCATCCTGCCCAATACCGCGGCCTGCTACACCGCGGACGAGGCGGTGCGGACCGCGCGCCTCGGGCGCGAGGCCGGGCTTTCCGAGTGGGTGAAGCTCGAGGTGATCGGCGACCCCAAGACCCTCTACCCCGACGTGGTGGGCCTGCTCGAAGCCACGAGGATCCTGGTCAAGGAGGGCTTCATCGTCCTGCCTTACACCACCGACGACGTGGTGATGGCGAAAAAGCTCGAGGACGCGGGGGCGGCCGCGGTGATGCCTCTCGGGGCGCCCATCGGCAGCGGCCTCGGGATCCAGAATCCCATCAACATCGAGCTGATCCGCGAGGCGATCTCGCTCCCCCTCATCGTCGACGCGGGAGTGGGGACGGCGTCGGACGCGGCCATCGCCATGGAACTCGGCGCCGACGGCGTGCTTATGAACACCGCCATCGCAGAGGCCAAGGACCCGGTCCTGATGGCGAGCGCCATGAGGCACGCGGTGCTCGCCGGTCGCGAGGCGTTCCTCGCCGGTCGGATGCCGCGCCGCAAGTACGCCTCCGCCAGTTCGCCGCTTCAGGGAGTGGTCGGGAAGTAGCGGCGCATGTCCCTCCTCGATCGAAACCCGCCCGAGGACGGTCCGCTCGCGAAGCTGAAGGCGCGGCAGGCGGAGGAGGACGCGGCCTACGAGAAGGCCCTCGCCGCCCTCGATCGCCTGGTCTCGTTTCCGCTTCCCACGGAGCAGCTGCACGAATTGCCGGCGCAACTCGAAGCGATCAACCGGCTGTGGACGGCCCCCGCGGATGAAGGAAATCGGGGCTTCCTCGACCGCCGCGCCGCCGAGGCGCTGCGGCCCGCCATCTCCCGGCAGCAGGAGTGGAACTCGAACGTGGTGCGGATCCTCAACGGCTTCATCGCCGAGGAGTCGAAGGCGATCGCCCATCTGCGGGAGATTTCGTCCGCGTTGATCCAGTACGCGCAGCGCCTTCTTCCCACCGCGGACGCGCGGGACCGCGTGGCCTCGGGCTACGCGACGCTTCGTTCCGAGCTGATCCTCGAAGCCTTCGATCGAAGGCTCGAGTCGCTGCATCTGCGGATCGACGGTTTGAAGGGCCTGGTCGACCGGGTCGAAGTGATCGGCGCCGAAGTGCGGGCGGTTCGCGAGACCATCGAGGGCAAAGCGCCGTCGCCGGAGCTCGCGCGGGCCGCGGTCGATGCGGCGGAGAGCAGCGCGTACGCCGCGTTCGAGAACCGCTTCCGGAGAAGCGACGAGGCGCTGGCCTCGAGATTCGAGAAGCACGCGGGCGCTTTCGCGGTCGCGCCCGCGGGAAGCACGATCCTGGACCTCGGCTGCGGGCGCGGCGAATTCCTGCAGGCCCTGTCGAAAGCGGGCCTCAAGGGGCGCGGGGTCGAGAGCAACGCCTCGGCGGTGGCGGCCTGCCAGGCCAAGGGGCTGACGTGGTCCGGG
>DAORUA010000403.1:0-3569 GCA_035432945.1 Vicinamibacteria bacterium
CAGCTCGGCCGGAGACTGCGCGATGCCCGCGCCCCGGGTCTCCGCCTCGCCCTCCTCGAGCGGCCCGAGCTTCATGGTGGTCATCCACTCGCCGCTGTTCCCGAAGGTCACGTCCCTGAGTTCGGCGCGCTCGAACGGAAACTCGCCCCCGAAGGTCTTCCGCTCGCCGCCCTGGTAGTTCCACTCCCCCGTGACCAGGGTGTTGACCCCGAAGAGGAGCACCGCGCAGCCGATCATCACCGCTCCCCGGCGCACCGTCTCCAGCACGCGCTTCGCCGCGGGCAGGCCGGCCTCGAAGAGGGGCGCCAGCCCGAGGGGGGCGGCCATGAGCAGGTGGGTGGGCTTGGTGTATCCGGCGATGCCGAAGAGAACCGCGGACAGGACCGGCCGGTTCCGCCGCCAGGCGGTCAGGGCAAGGGCCACGAGCGCGAGGTTCATGAGCTCGGGCTGGATCCAGACGATGTAGATGGGCACGATGGTGGCGAGGATCAGGGTGGCGGAGGCGAACATGGCGACCATGTCGATGGCGCGCCGCCGGAGTTCGATGAACACGCAGAGCCAGGCCACGATGAGGCAAAGAGCGTTGAAGACCAGGAAGCCGCGGGTCCCGAACAGGGCCACGAAGGGCGCGGCCGCGACCGGGTAGGTCATGGCCTTGCCGAAGTAGAGCCGCTTGTCCCCGGGCGGCACCCGCTTGATCCAGGGAAACGAACCGTCGAATTCGAAACCGCCGAAAGCCCGCTTCAGGAAGATGCCGCTCGGGCCGTCCGGATACTCGCGCTTGATCCGGGCCAGGTCGCTCCCGGTGTACTCGAGGTCGAGATCCCCGACCAGGCTCCAGGCCATGGAATAGTAGGTGGCGCCATCCGAGAAGAAGCGCCCCTCCGTGAGCTTGCTGGGATCGCTCCTGAGGCACAGGCCGAGCAGCGTGAGCGCGGCCATGGACATGACGACCCGTGGGAACCAGCGCAGGAACGCGCTCACGGAGCACCTCCGGCGCGCCGGTCCGTCACTCGGCCGGATCGAGCGGCGGCAGCAGATCTGATTCGATGACCCGAAGACTTTGCCACGCGCCCTTACGATAGCGGACGAACATGACCACGCCGAGGACGACCACGTAGAGGGTCGCGAAGACCCAGGCGACGTAGACGCCCTGCCCGCCGCGGACGCAGAACCACCAGGTGGGAAGGAGCATCACCACCCACGAGATCAGCACGGTCGCGGTCATGGGAAAGCGGGTATCCCCCGCTCCCTTGAGGCCGCCCGCGCAGACGATGTTCACCATGTCGAAGATCGAGTAGAAGGCCACGAAACGGAGGAGGACGGTGGCGATCCGGCTGACCTCGCCGAAGGTGGCGGGGTCGGCCCCCGCGGCGTAGGGAGCGAGCAGGAATCCAGGGACGAGCACGTACGCGGCGCTGCAGACCAGCATGTAGACCTGAGAAATGACCAGCCCGGACTTGATGGCGCGGTCGGCGAGGGCGGGACGGTGCATGCCGAGGTAGCGCGCCACCAGGGTGGAGACCCCGTACCCGAGGCCCACCGCGGGCAGGAACACGATGGAATTGAGATTGAAGGCGATGGAGGTGGCGGCCAGAGGGGCCACCCCGATGTTCCCGATGACGAACATGAACAGGGTGAAGGCGAGGATCTCGAGCGACGGCTGAAGCCCCGAGGGCACGCCGAGCTTCAGGAGGCGGAAGAAGATCCGCGGCTGGAACCGGAAGTCGAGGAAGCCATGAGCCATCCGCTCGGGGGCGTTCAGGATCAGGCCGAGGTACACGAGCGCGCCCGCGGCCTGGCTCAGGATGGTGGCGTAGGCGGCTCCCACCGTCCCCAGGGCGGGAAAGCCGAGCCGGCCGAAGATGAGGATCCAGTCGAAGAACACGTTCACGGCGGTGGCGAAGAGGGTGACCCCGAGGACCACCCGGGTCCGGCCCCGCCCCGCGAAGTAGGTGGACAAGGCGACCATCAGGACCACCGCAAACGTGCCGCGCAGCATGAGCCGCGAGTAGGCGATCTCGTGCACGCGGATCGACTGTGCGTGGCCCACGGCGTCGAAGAGCGGGGTGACGAAGTAGGAGAGGATCCAGCCGATCACGCCCGCGAACCCGGCAAAGTAGGCGGCCTGGTAGACCACCGGCCCGATGCGGTCCTCGCGCTTCGCCCCGACGTACTGCGAGACGAAGGGGGTCGCGTACTCCGCGGTGCCGTTGAACAGCCCGGTGAGCACGTAGATGGCGAACCCTCCGGTGGTGACTCCGGCCACGGCCTCCGGCGACCACCAGGTGAGGAAGATGCGGTCGACGAAATGCTGCAGGGTCACCGACATCATCGAAAGGATGAGCGGGAGCCCGAGGGCCAGCACTTCCCTGCCCCCCGCATCCCCCCGCCACAGCCGTCCCAGTCGATTCATTGAGCCGCCCATCTTGCCAGATGCCGCGATCCGGCTAGAGTTCGCCTCGCCCTCTCTGCCCCCTCGACCCTCATGCGCATCCGCGAAGCCACGTCCCACCAGGACCTCGATGAAGTGACGAGGATCGAGCGCGAGGTCTGGAACGTGGCGGACATCGACATCGCCGGACGGATCCAGTTGCGGGCCAGCCAGCACGCGGGCGGCTCCGTCCTGATCGCGGAGACGGAGGACGGCGTCGTGGCCGGCTTCGCCTACGCCTTCCCCGCCTTCGAGCACGGCGAGGTGTTCTGGCACTCCGACATGCTCGCGGTCCGTCCCGCCTTTCGCGGCGGCAAGGTGGGCCAGGCGCTCAAGTGGGCTCAGCGCGAGGCCGCGCTCGGAAAGGGAATCCGCCGCATCACCTGGACCTTCGATCCCATGCAGGCGGGAAACGCCCACCTCAACCTCGAACTGCTGGGCGCCACCGCGCGCGAGTACCTGAGCGACTTCTACGGCGTGACCTCGTCGGATCTGCACCACGGGCTTCCCACCGACCGGCTGCTCGCATCCTGGGACCTCGAGTCGCCCCGCGTGGTGGCGGTTGCGCGCGGCGAGAAGCCGGCGGCGGCAAAGGCCGACCTCACGGTGCCGATTCCGGCGGCGTGGAACGAACTCGTGCGGCGAGAACCCGCGCGGGCCCGCGAGGAACAACGCCGGGCCGAACGCGGACTCCGGGCCGCCTTCTCCTCCGGCCTCGCCGTCACCGGATTCGACAAGGCAGGCGCGGCGTACGTGCTCACCCGCGAACGCCCATAGACTCTGCTTCCCTTCTCTCTCCAGGAGCCCTCATGCGATCGGTCTTGTCGTCCACTCTCGTCGCCTCTCTTGTTGTCGCCCTGCCCGCGGGCGCGCAGGAGGCAAAGCCAGCGGCAGCCTCGGCCCCGCTCAAGACGGTCTGGGAGGGCAAGAAGAGCGGGTGGGACCTGGCGACAGCCGAGCAGCGCAAGGAGATCTTCGCCTTCAACGAAGCGTACAAGGCCTATCTGAAGGTGGCGCGGAGCGCGTACTTCTCCACCCGCGAGGTGACGCGACAGGCGAAGGCGGCCGGTTTCGCGGAATTCACGAACGCCGCGCAGGTGAAGCCGGGAGCGAGGCTGGTGGTGAACAGCCGGGA
>DAORUA010000404.1:0-3562 GCA_035432945.1 Vicinamibacteria bacterium
TCAACGCCTACAACACCATCGCCGAGATCCCCGGCTCCGATCCGGTGAAGAAGAACGAGATCGTCATGGTGGGCGCGCATCTCGACTCCTGGCACCCCGCGACGGGCGCTACCGACAACGCCGCGGGCTCCGCGGTGGCCATGGAAGTTATGCGCATCCTCAAGGACATGAAGCCGAAGCGCACCATCCGCATCGGCCTGTGGAGCGGCGAGGAACAGGGACTCCTCGGTTCGGCCGCGTACGTTCGCGACCACCTCGGAGCGCGGCCGACGCCTCCGCCCGACGCGCGCGGTCTCCCCTCGTTCATGCGTCCGCCCGCGGGCCCCATCACCCTCAAGGCCGACCACGCGAAGTTCTCCTCGTACTTCAACCTCGACAACGGCACCGGCAAGGTGCGCGGAGTCTGGGCGCAGCAGAACGCCGCGGCCATGCCCATCCTCGAGGCGTGGATCAAGCCCTTCGCCGATCTCGGCGCGACCACCGTGAGCATCCGCAACACCGGCGGCACCGACCATCTCTCCTTCGACGCGGTCGGCCTCCCCGGCTTCCAGATGATCCAGGACGAGGCCGACTACGACACCCGCACTCACCACACGAACCTCGACACCTACGATCGCATCCAGCGCGAGGACATGATGCAGGCCTCCGCGGTGATGGCCTCGCTCGTGTATCACGCCGCGAACCGGGACGAGCTCTTCCCGAGGAAGCCCCTGCCCAAGGACACCATTCCCGCTCCGGCTCCCTCTCCGTCTCCCGCGGCGAAGAAGAAGTAAGGGGTTCCCGCTTCCGAGAGCGGGACCAGTGATCCTCATGTCGAACGCGCCCGACCCGTTGTCCCGGCGCGAAGGCCGGTCGCCTTTCCGGGCGATCGGCCTTTTTCTTTTGCTCTATTTCGTCGCCCGGACCCTGAGCCTGAACGCTCTCCCCATCTTCCTCGACGAGGCGGTTCACCTCCAGTGGGCCGAACGTCTCTACGACGAGGGGCGCATCCTGAGGCCGGTGGGCTCCGGCCGTCTCCTGGCCGTGGCCGCCTATGGCCTCGCCCTGCCGTTCGAAGACCGGCTGTGGGCGGCCCGGCTGATCGCGTCGCTCGCGGGGGCTGCGACCCTCGTGGTCGGAATGCTGCTCGCGCATCGGCTCTTCGGGCGGTTGGCGAGCGTGGTTTTCGGCGGGCTCTACCTGCTCAGTCCCTTCGCTCTCGTCTACGACCGCCTGGCCCTCTCGGACGGTTTCCTGAGCGCCTGCATCGCCTCGCTGATGCTCGCGACCTGGTCGATCGCGCGTCGGCCCGACGAGAGGACCCCGCGGGCGATGGCGGCGGCGCTGATCGCCCTCGCGATCCTTTCCAAAGTCTCGGCGCTTCTGTTCCTCCTGACCGTTCCTCTCGGTGTGTTGCCTCTCGCCCGAAAACACCCCCGGGCATTCCGGTCGGCGGCCCTCGCCTGCGTGGTCGGCCTCGTGCTCGCCTCGCCGATGCTGTGGTTCTTCGCCCGCAACAGCGGCGAGATCGCGGCCCAGCATCTCGCGGATGCGGCCCTCGCCGGTTCCACCCTCCTCGCCACCCTGGCGGACATGCGCGGATGGGCGCTCGCCTATTTCACCCCGCCCGCCCTGCTCGCAGCAGCGGTCTCGTTCGCCCTTCTCCGCGATAGCCGGGCGCTCTGGCTCGCCGGATCGGTGGTCCTGCCCTTCGTTCTCTTCGCCTTGTTCTCGCAACCCTGGTCCGCCCGCTACGTGCTGCCGACCCTTCCTCCTCTCCTGCTCCTCATCGCGGGGGGAATCGACGGAGCGGTCTCCCGGCTGAAGCCTTCCCTCCGCGGGGCGGCGGCTTTGGGCCTCACCCTTCTCGTGCTGGTCTCGAGCCTCTCCTTCGACCGCGATCTCGTTCTCGATCCGTCGCGCGCGCCCTTCCCCGAGGACGACCGCCGTCAGCTCGTGACCGGATGGCCCGCGGGCTACGGCGTCCGCGAACTCGCGGCCCGGCTGGAGGAGGAAGTGCTTACGGGGGATCTCACCGCGTACGTGGACACCGGGGGAACAAGGACCCTGCCCACGAGCCTCGCCGTTCTGGTGGGACGCCGCCCGTCCATCCGCCTCGTGGAGGGCGATTTCGGATCGGAGGCCGTGCGGGCATCGATGGCGGAGGAAGCGAAGACGCGGCGGGTGTTCGCGATCGTGGGTCCGAGAACCCGGGACCTCGATTTCAAGGCGGCGATCGCGGATGCCGCGTCGGCGGAGCGCCTCGCGGTCTACGCGCGCCCCGGGGGGGAATGGGCGGCGACCCTCTTCCGTCTCCGGGCTCCTGGGGACGCCGCCCTTGAGAGGTGACGCACGGTCGTTTGTTCTAGGATCACGGTCGCCTCGATGAGCCTCCTGATCCCGATTCTCGCCATGACCCTCGCCACGACGTCTCAGACTCCGGCCCCGTCCGTTTCGGCGAAGAGCCCCGAGCCCGCCCCCTTCTCCGCGAGGCGCCTGGCCGCGGAGAAGATCATGGGAGAGAGCGGGGCCGAGGTCTCCGTCGCCTACCGGCTCCTGGACGGCAGCGAGGAGTGGATGCACGAGGCCGACCGGGTGTTTCATGCCGCGAGCACCATGAAGGTGCCGGTCATGATCGAGCTGTTCCGGCAGGAGGCCGAGAAGCAGCTCTCGCTCTCCGAGACCCTCGAAATCCGCAACGAGTTCAAGAGCGTGGTCGACGGGTCGCCCTATTCCATGGCCATGGGAGACGATTCGGACGAGACGGTCTACCGCAACATCGGCAAGACCATGACCCTGGAAGAACTGAATCGCCAGATGATCACGGTCTCATCCAATTTCGCCACCAATCTCCTGATCGATCGCCTGGGCGTCCGGAACGTGCGGGCGACGGTGGAGGCCATGGGGGCCTATGGTCTCGAGGTGAGGCGCGGCGTCGAGGATCAGAAGGCCTTCGACCAGGGGATCATCAACGAGACCACGGCGCGCGGTCTGTTCGTGGTCATGAACGCGCTCGCCCGGGGGGCCGCGGTCTCGAAGGACGCGAGCGAGCGCATGGTGGAGGTCCTGGCCGGGCAGAAATTCAACGCCGGCATCCCCGCGGGCCTGCCCCCGGGCGCGAAGGTGGCCCACAAGACCGGGACCATCACCAGGGTTCACCACGACGCGGCCATCGTCTATGGCCCGCGTCCGTGCGTTCTCGTCGTCCTGACCCGCGGAATCGAGAAGGAAGCGGACAGCGACGCCCTGATCGCCCGCATCACCCGGGCATTATTGCCATAGACGGCCGCAGGCTCTGATTTTCGAAAGAGAACGCGAGGAATCGACCCTATTCACGGCCTGCCCGATGCTATGCTCGAAAAATCGTCGAGGGATCTTTGAGCGACACACCAAAGAAGACGTTTGGCAAATATGAAGCGATAAGCCACCTCGGCTCCGGGGCGATGGGAGTCGTTTGGCGCGCCCAGGACCCGGTCCTCGGGCGAACCGTCGCGATCAAGACCATTTCCGCCTCTCTCGGTTCGGATAACGAGAACAAGGAGCGCTTCTTACGGGAAGCCCGGGCCGCCGCCCAGCTGAACCA
>DAORUA010000405.1:0-1722 GCA_035432945.1 Vicinamibacteria bacterium
CCCGGCTCGTTCGCGGCGCACTTCCTTCCCGATCCGGGCGATGGCCGGTTCCGGCCGCTTTCCGTTTCTCCCTCCGCGACCATCGAAGCGTGGCTGTATGTCGCCGGCCTCCAGGGCCTCTTCCTTGCCCTCCGCGGCCTGCCGAGCGAAAGACGCCGCGCGCTCGCGCATGTCCTTCTCGGTGTCATCGTGTGCCTGGCCGCCGAAGGGCTCTGGCAGTCGAGAACCCCTCACCCGGCCTGGTTGTACGGGCGGGTTCCGATTCTGGCGCCGATCGGGCTCGAAACCGCGACCTTCGGCCCCTACTACAACCGCAACCACTTCGCCACGGCCATGGCGCTGGGCGCGGCGTGGGCCTGCGGGCTTGCCCTCGACCTGATCCGCGAGCGCGGCGGACTGTTCCGAGTCCTCGCGCATGCCCCGGCGATGACCCAGGCCATCCTGCTGGGCGGGGCGTCCCTCCTCCTGACCCTCACCGCCGCCGCCTCCGGATCGCGATCGGGCGCGGGGGCCGCCGTCGCCGCCATCGCGATCATGCTGGCCCGGGCCTTCGGCGCCCGGCGCCTGCTGCTTCCCGTGATCGCGGGCGTCGCGATTCTCTTTCTCAGCGGCGCCGCCGCGATCGACCGGCTGATGAGGCTGGACATGATGACGAGCCGGTGGGCCCCGTGGGTCGACATGACCAGGCTCTGGCGCTTCTTCCCGGCCTTCGGTTCCGGCATCGGGACCTTCGGCGAGGCCTACTGGCCCTACCAGATGAACTCCCGCTACGAGTTCTGGCAGAACGCCCACAACGAGTATCTCCAGTGGACGATCGAGGCGGGCCTGGCGGGACTGGTCGTGGCGGGCCTGGCCGCTGGTTTCCTGCGCCGATCGTTCGCTTTCACGGACTGGGCGCGCGGAGGCGCGATAGCAGCCCTGATCGGGGTAGGCCTGCAGGCGCTCCTCGACTTTCCCCTGCGGATCCCGGCGAACGCCGCGCTTCTGGTCTGCGTGATCGCCCTCGGCGCATCGGCCCGGTCGAACCAGAGACCCGGGGCCTAATCGAAGCGCGCTCCGCGCTCGACGGCAAAACAAAAAGAGCCGACCCTTTCGGGTCGGCCCTTCACACCGAAGCGGTGCAGGTTTAGCGGGTCTGGCACTCCAGGCCGACCACCCGGTTTCCCCCGAGCGGATTCAGAACGCAGGGAACACCAAGAGCCGAACCGCCGCAGGAGTTGGACCAGGTGGCGGGAAGTGGGCCAGCGAGCGACGACTGGGGAGCGGCCGCCGCCGTGATCTCGACTCGCGCGTTGCAGGGAAGGGCCGGGAACACGCGGGTTCCATTCACAGTACCCAGGTTGCCCCCCGGGGTGGAATTGACGAAGGCGGTGCAGAACTGACCCCCTACCGAAGGATCGGCTGGGATGTTCGGCGTCACGATGACGGTCAGGCTGCAAGTCGTCGGCACCGGAGTGGGAGTCGGGGTCGGCGTCGGAACCACGGTGGGGACCACGGTGGCCGTCGGCGTGGGGGTCGCGTCCTCCGTCACCGCCTGTTGGACGACCACGCCGCCCACCACTACGCCGGCCACGATGGCGGCGATGGCAGCGACTCCAAGGCCCACACCGGCCACTCCGCCGAATCCGGCCAGAGCGCCCGCGGCCGCGCCCGAAGCCGAGAGAACCGAAACCGCTCCCTCAGGAGTTCCGATCGGGGCCAGCTTGCCCGCGCACTCGGTGG
>DAORUA010000405.1:1822-3556 GCA_035432945.1 Vicinamibacteria bacterium
GAAACCGCTCCCTCAGGAGTTCCGATCGGGGCCAGCTTGCCCGCGCACTCGGTGGCCCCGGAGACAACCTTCACCGTCTTCTCGGGGGACTTGGTCTCGGCGAAATCGGACGACGTGACCTGCATGTAGTACGTGATGGTCTCGATGCCGCCATCCTGATTGACCTTGGGGATGAAGGCGCGGTGGGTGGGGCCCCCCGCGACCGCGGGCTCGATCTTCTCGAACTCGGTGTAGAACCACTCGGGGCTCAGGTTCGACTGGAAGTACAGGCGCCCGTTGACCACGGAGGAGAGCGGTTCGAAGATGGCCTCGACCAGGGTGAACTCGCCCTCAGTGATGCAGTCCGCGGCGTCGTGGGTGATCTTGGCGGTCCCGGTGGGCACGGTCGCGGGGGCCTGCACGGCGAGAGAAGCGACCTCGACGTTGGCGGAAGCCACCTTGCCCGAAACCACGTCGACCGAGAGGGGCGCGCGCGAGATCGAGACACCGGCGCGGCCGGGGCTCGAAAAGACGTAGGACCCTGCGGGGAGCGTCGCGGAGAACGTGCCGTCGGCGCTCGAGACCACCGCGAACGACTTGCCGGTCTCGACACTCACGAGGGTGAGAGGAAGGCCCTCGATACCGCGTCCGGCCATCGAGACCACGCCCTTGATCGTGCCGGTCGTGGTGACCGTGGCATTCGAGGGAACGGCGATGGCGAAGGAGAGGAAGACTCCCAGGAATTTCTTTGTGGTCAAGGTTTCAACCCTCTTTGATGCTCGGACAAAAGCTGCGACACAACGGCGAACGAGAACTGGATGAACCGAGGCTACACGATGTCAACTCGTTCAAGCAAGGGATGTTCGCTATTTTTCTCGGCGGCCCTCGCCCCCCGGGCGCGACCCGGGCGCATACCGCGAGTACACCGCGCCGTAGTACCCGTAGCCGCCGTAATAGCCGGTGGCGTATCGGGACAGGTAGTAGGCGTTCCGTTTCACGTCCACGCGGTTCAGGATCGCTCCCAGCACTCGTCCGCCGACCGAGGTCAGCTGCGCCACCCCGTCGATGGCCACCGCCTTCGTGGTCCGGTCGCCTTCGACCACCAGCACGATGCCGTCCACCACTCCACCGATGATCAGGGCGTCGGCCATGCCTCCGACCGGCGGCGCGTCGACGATGACCCAGTCGTACCCGGTCGAAAGGTCCTTGAGCAGGACGCGCATCTCCTCGCAACCCATGAGTTCGGCGGGATTGTCGGGGGTGGCGCCCGAGGTGAGCGCCGAGAGGCCGGGGATCGGCCCCTGGCGCACCACGTCGCGATAGGAGCCGTTACGGGTGAGGAGGTCGCGCATTCCCGGGCTCCGGGGCAAGCTCAGATTCGAATGAACGGTGGGGCGGCGAAGGTCGGAGTCCACCAGGATGGCGCTGGCCCCGGTCTGGGCGATCGCCGCCGCGAGGTTCAGCGCGGTTGTCGACTTCCCTTCGCCCGGGTGGATGCTCGTCACCAGGAGGACGCGCGCGTTCGCGGCCGCGGCCGTGGCCATCACGTTGGTCCGGATCACCCGATACGACTCCGAAAGCGGCGAGGTGGGCGAACGGATCGCGTTGAGATTGTGCTTCATCACGACCTCGGACACCGTGCTCAGGTCCGGCACGAAGCCAAGGAAAGGCACGCGCAGCGATTCGCGGACGTCGTCGGGGGTCTTGAGCGTGGTATCGAGCCTTTCCTTCGCGGCCACGAGAAGGACGCCGGTG
>DAORUA010000406.1:0-3543 GCA_035432945.1 Vicinamibacteria bacterium
CCGATGCGCCGTTCCACCACCTTCTCGAGGCCGACGAACGCGCCGCCGCAGATGAAGAGGATGTTCGAAGTATCGACCTGGTAGAACTCCTGGTGCGGATGCTTGCGGCCGCCCTGGGGGGGCACGTTCGCGATGGTGCCTTCGAGGATCTTCAGGAGGGCCTGCTGCACGCCTTCGCCCGAGACGTCGCGGGTGATGGAGGGGTTCTCATCCTTGCGGGAGATCTTGTCGATCTCGTCGATGTAGATGATGCCTTCCTGGCACTTCTCGATGTCGCCGCCCGCGGCCTGGAGGAGCTTGAGAATGATGTTCTCGACGTCCTCGCCGACATAGCCGGCTTCGGTGAGGGTGGTGGCGTCGACCATGGCGAAGGGCACGGCCAGCATGCGGGCCAGGGTCTGGGCGAGAAGGGTCTTACCGGTGCCGGTGGGCCCGATGAGGAGGATGTTCGCCTTCTGGAGCTCGACGTCGCCGCGGATCTTCTGCTTGGAGATCTGGAGCCGCTTGTAGTGGTTGTGGACGGCCACCGCGAGCTTCTTCTTGGCCATGTCCTGGCCGATGACGTAGTCGTCGAGGAACTTCTTGACGTCATGGGGCGCCGCGAGATTCCCCTTGGCCTTGGGCGTGGGGGTCTTCTTGTCGTCCGCGATGATGTCGTTGCAGACTTCGACGCACTCGTCGCAGATGAAGACGGTGGGGCCGGCGATCAGTTTCCTGACGTCGCCCTGGTCCTTGTTGCAGAACGAGCAGCGCAGCGTCTCGCCGTCGTTTCTCTTCATCGTGGTCATGCGGTGAGGGTGCCTCGGGCCCGCGGGCTCAGGCCTTTTCCTTCTCTCGCTTGGCGATGACGGAGTCGATGATGCCGTATTCGACGGCCTGGGTCGCGCTCATGATGAAGTCGCGGTCGGTGTCGTTCGCGATCTTCTCGACCGACTGCCCGGTGTGATTGGCCAGGATCTCGTTCAGGGTGTCCTTCATGCGAAGGATTTCCTTGGCCTGGATGGCGATGTCCGAGGCCTGGCCCTGAGTGCCGCCGAGGGGCTGGTGGATGAGGATGCGCGCGTTCGGGAGCGCGCAGCGCTTGCCCTTGGTGCCCGCGGCGAGGAGCACCGCGCCGAAAGACGCGGCCTGGCCCACGCAGATGGTCTGGATGTCGGGCTTGATGAGCTGCATGGTGTCGTAGATGGCCATGCCGGCGGTGACCACACCGCCCGGAGAGTTGATGTAGAGGTGGATGTCCTTCTCCGGGTCCTCGGCTTCGAGGAACAGGAGCTGGGCGATGACCAGGTTCGCGACCGCATCGTCGATCGGAGTGCCGATGAAGATGATGTTGTCTTTGAGGAGGCGCGAGAATATGTCGTAGGCGCGCTCCCCGCGGGCGGTCTGCTCGACCACCATGGGCACGAGCATGGCGTGGGTGTCCCTCATTCGAAGTTGACTCTAGCAGCGGCTCTTATCATGTCAATAATGCGGCGGTCCCTGGCCTGAGCGGTCAGGCGGGCCTTCTGGTCGGCGTCCAGGCGGCCGGAAATGGCCTGCTCGCTGGTGCGGGCCCGGGCGGCCAGGCGCTTGATCTGGTCCTGGACGTCCTCGTCGGTGGCCTCGATCTTCTCGGCCTTTCCGATGGCGTCGAGGAGGATCTCGAGCTTCACCTGCTTCTCGGAGCCCTCCTTCTGCTCGGCCGCGACCTTTTCCCAGTCGAGGTTCACCTTCTGGAGGTCGATGCCCTGCTGCTGGAGGTTCTCGGCGAACCTCCGGGTGCGGGCCTCGACCTGCTCCTCCACCAGGCTCTGGGGAATGTCGAAGGTGGCGAGGTCGGCGAGCTTGTTCAGCACCGCGTCTTCCACGGCCACGTCCTCGTTGTGCCTCAGAGCGCGCTCGATGCGCTCGCGCACGCTGGTTTCCAGGGCGGCGAAGGTGTCGAAGTTCAGGTCCTTGGCGAACTCATCGTCCTTGGCGGGCAGGGTCTTGACCTTGATGGCGCGGACCACCACGTGGTAGTCGACGGTCCGGACCACGGGGGAGTTCGGGTCCTCGTTCTCCCGCTCGACCGCGCGGACTTCCTTGGTTTCACCCACGGTGATCCCGACCAACGCTTCATTCAGCTCCGGGTGGTTGCCCGAGTGGCCGACCTCGATGAGGGTTTCTTCGCGCTTCCGCGCCTGGCCGGTGGAGTGATCGGTGATCTCGATGTCGACCTCGACGAAGTCGCCCTTCTGGGCGGGACGGTCGGGGGCCGGTTCGAACCGGGCGGAGGCGTCGCGCAGGCGATCGATCTCGGTGTCGATCATGGCCTGGCTGGCCGTCTCCTTCTTCACCGAGACCTCGATGCCGCGGAAGGCGGGAATCTTGACCTCGGGGAGGATGTCGAAGGTGACCCGGAACTTGAGCGTTCCCTCGGGCGCCAGTTCGACCTTCTCGAGCTTGGGCGAGGCCACGGGGCGGAGATTGTGCGTCTCGAGCTCCTTGGGCAGGACCTGGTTCGCGATGGCTTCGACCGCGTCCCGCTCCACGTCTTCCTTGAACTGCCGCTTGACCACGGTGAGGGGAACCTTGCCCGGCCGGAACCCGGGGATCTGGGCGCGCTTCGCGATGTCCTTGGCGCGCTTGTCGATCTCCTTCGTGACCAGCTCCTTGTCGATGTCGAAGTCGATCGCCTTGCGGACGGAGTTTTCGGAGGTGAGTTCAGCTTTCAAGGTTTCTCTCTTGGTTGGAAATTCGATTTCGCGACAGCGCGAAGCGACGGGCTGCGTTCGTGATCTTTCGGGGCTTCTGAGCGTCGTATGTGTCGCGAGCGACGGGACTTGGTCCCGGGTTGATCGCGCTCAGGAGGGCGCCTACGGCATTCTACGCGGTCCCACCCCGAAGCCGAACTTCGCCGGAGCGACAGGGCGGGGCGATAAACTCGACGCCCACGCGCGGGCGTGGCGAAATGGCAGACGCGCGGGTCTTAGAAGCCCGTGGAGAGATCCTTGGGGGTTCGAGTCCCTCCGCCCGCATACCGAAACGAGCCCCGGGCGCAAGGAGACGCTCGCGACGATTCTCGACGGCGGGCAGTCCCCGGCGGGCAGATAGTGGTGGGAGGGGGTTGCTTCGTCGCGGTACCAACGGAATGGCTCCTCGCAATGACGTAGTGTGGTGCAGACGGACAGCGCGGGGTTGGTAGCTCGTACCGTCGTTGTGCGGTACCGAGTGCCCGCGCCGCGCGCCACCCCCACACCGCGGCTCCCCCTACCAGGTTCGTGCTGCGGCCTGTATCCCCCTCACGTCATTGCGAGGAGCCATTCCGTTGGTGCCGCGACGAAGCAACCCCCTCCGACTACTATCACCTCGCGGGGTAGTGGCAGGACGGGGTTGCTTCGGCCCACTGCGAAACGGACTTGGGCCTCGCAATGACGTAGTAGGGCGATTGGCGGATCGTGCGGCGATCGGGGTCGGGCTCCGGCCCCTCGGCGCGAACCGGGAATCACGCCCCGGGTTCGTATTGCGAGCGCAGGTACTCGATCCCGATGGCCAGGGTCTTCCGCCAGTCCTCTTCGATCT
>DAORUA010000407.1:0-3530 GCA_035432945.1 Vicinamibacteria bacterium
CTCTACCTGCGCGACCAGGACATGCTCCTGAGTTACGACATCAAGAAGAAGTGAGCCCGAAGGCACGGGTCAGCCGCGATCCTCGGCATAGGAGGCCTTCGCCTGTTTCAGGATGCGGACTCCGCCGCGGACGACCAGGGCGCACACCGCGGCGCCGATGACGAGGTCGGGCCAGGCTGCGCCGGTGACCATGACCAGGAGGCCGGCGACCATCACGCCGACGTTGACCTGCACATCCGTGGTGGAAAAGATCCAGCTCGCGCGCATGTGAATCTCGCCGTGGCGGTGCTTGCGGAGGAGGACGACGCAGGCGGCGTTGGCGACGAGGGCCAGAGCCGAGATCAGAATCATCAGCAGGGACATGGGCTCGCTGCCGCTCACCGCGCGGCGCGCAATCTCGAAGGCGAGGCCCGCGGCAAGCGCGAGTTGGATGACACCGCTCACCGCGGCGGCGTGCGTCTTGCGGCGGGTGGTGGAACCCACGGCGAGCAGGGCCACGGTGTAGACGAAGGCGTCGGCCAGCATGTCCAGAGAGTCGGCGATGAGGCCGGTCGACTGGGCAATCCACCCAGCGGCAAGCTCAACGACGAACATGCTCGCATTGATGGCGAGCAGGAGGACCAGCGTCCGCGTCTCGACCTCGTTCGCACTCATACCCGTCAGGCTAGCCTCGCCCGGTCCCTCCTGAAAGCACCAAATCGAGGACCGCTCAACATCTTGGTGTTTAGCGGGACACCGTCCAGGCTGCGGTCTTTGGTCAGGCGTGTGCGACGCGAGACTTGGAGGCCGCTCGGTTCGACGTTCCCGTGGGCCGAGGGCGGCGAGAGCGAGGAACGAGACGGACTTGAAGGTCGCACCCCACCGCCATAGCGTAGCGCTTGAGCGTAGCCAGGGAAGGAGCGTGCTTTCCGGCGGATTCCAGCCGGGATACCGCGCTCTTCGTGGTGCCCATTTTCGCGGCCACCGCGCCCTGGGTCAACGCGGCGCGTGCCCTTGCCGAAAGCATCTCGTGGGCCAGCGCGTACTCCATGGCCAACTCGTCATAGGCCTTCGCAAAGCCAGGGCGCAGGCGCGCCTTGGCCAGGAAAGCCGCGTGGTTGTGCGCCACCGGTTGATATTTCAGGTCAGCCATTTGATAACTCCTTCAAGCGACTCCGTGCCCGTCTGAGCTCTCGGTCGGGCGTTTGTTGCGATTTCTTGATAAAGGCGTGAAGGATCACCACCCGCTCTCCAAGGCGGAAGCAGTAGAACGCGCGACCGATTCCGGACCGTCCCCTTGGCCTCAACTCGAAGAGCCCATCCCCGAAGGCGCGGGAGTACGGCAATCTCAGATTCGGGCCGTGGGCCCCGAGGAGTTCGATGATCCTTGCGTAGTCAGCCAGAACATCCGCCGGCCATGACTCGATCTCGTCACGTACGCGTTGGTGGAAGTACTGGATGTCGAACGCCACCTCGTGAGGTTAGCAACTCTGCTAACCGACGGCAAGCCGATCGACCAGCAGAGCTGGCGGGGAACGTGAGATTGCTTGGGGCCGGGACGACGGGGCCCTGCGCGGGCGAGGCGGGCCTCGCCCCTACACGACGCGGGTGAAGTGGGCGCGGCCGTTGCGGCGGAGAACGGAGAAGCGGGCGTGCGGCGGGAAGAGGCCTTCTTCGCGGAAGGGGGGCATGGGGCGGGATTCGTCGACGACCACCTCGGCCCGGGTGGGGTCGGCGCCGTCATCGAGGCGCTTCAGCGCGCCGATGAAGATCAGTTCGCGGAACTTGAGGTCGGGGAGATCGAGGACTCCGCCGTCGTGCTTCTTGACGTCTTCGAACACCTGGGTCATCCCTTGTATCCGGCGTCGCGGGCGGCGCGCTCCATGCAGTAACCGACGAAGCGCATCCAGCGGGCGTCGGCCACGGAGAGGTCGAGACTCGTCAGGAAGCCGCGGAAGAGCCGTGAGTACCGCTCCTTCTCCTTGCGGATGGCGCCCACCGCGCGCAGGCCGATCTCGAGCTCTTCCGCGAGCTTCTGCCGGTCGTCGTAGGAGAGAAGATGCGCGGGCCTCGGCTGCGGCTCCAGACGGAAGCACTCGTAGGCGGTGATGCCCACGGCGTGCGAGAGGTTGTATGAGGGCTGGGCGGGGTGAGAGGGGATGAAGGCGCGACGGCCGCACAGCGCCATCTCCTCGAAAGTCAGTCCGCTCTGCTCCGGGCCGAACACCAGGCAGACCGAAGCGCCTTCGGGCGCGGTGCCGAGCTGGCGCACGCCTTCGCGCACGTCGAGGACCATGACCTTGTCGTCGCGTCCTGACAACGCAAGCGCCATGGTCGAACCGCGAAGGGCCTCGTCGAGCGTCCTGAAGACCTTCGCGTTCTCGAGGATCTCCTGGGAGGCCCAGGCCGTGCGCCAGGTCTCGATGGTTCGCCAGTCGGAGGGATCGACGAGGCGGAGATCGGAGAGCCCCGTGTTCTTCATCACCCGGGCCACCGAGCCGATGTTGGCGTTGTTCTCGGGCCGCACGAGGATCACGGCGGGTCGGATCATGGGACTGGGGACTCTACTGGATCACGCAATCTCCTTCAGGGAGACTTAAGGTTGCAAGCCGATAGTGAGGCCCCCGACCCCCATGAGTTCACGAATCCTCCTCGTCGAAGACGACAAGAACCTCGGGGACCAGATCGTCACCCATCTCAAGAACGACGGCTTCGAGGTGACCTGGATCCAGGATGGCCATGCCGCCCTCGACGTGGACCCGAAGCAGCACGACCTGGTGGTGCTCGATCTCATGCTGCCCGGCGCGCACGGTCTCGACATCCTGAAGATCTACCGCGAGACCGCGGAGACCCCGGTCCTCGTCCTCTCCGCCCGCAACGAGACGTCCACCAAGGTCCGGGCCCTCGCGCTCGGCGCCGACGATTACGTCACCAAGCCCTTCTGGCCCGAGGAACTCCTCGCCCGCATCCAGGCGCGGTTGCGCCGCCCGCTCCTGCACGCGGGCGATGTCATCGAGACGGGCGCCCTCCGCATCGACCTCGGCGCGCGCGTGGTGGAAAACGCCGGCCAGCGCGTGGATCTCACCCGGATCGAGTTCGACCTTCTGGCCGCTCTCGCCCAGCGCATCGGCGCGGCCATCACCAGGCAGGCCCTGGTGGATCGCGTCCTCGACCCCGACCGGGAAGGAACCGGCCGCACCCTCGACGTGCACTTCTCGCGGGTCCGCAAGAAACTCGGGACCGAGGGCGCGCGCATCGCCACGGTCTGGGGCGTGGGCTACCGCCTGCTGCCTCCGGGCGCTTGAGGAAACGGGATTCGTGACTCTCCGCTCCCGACTGATCCTGGCCCTTGCCGGGTCGGGTCTCGCCATCCTCCTCGGCGCCTTCGTGGCCCGCGAGGTCGCCATCCGCTACGCGAGCGAGGCGTCCATCCACAGCTCGATCGAGGCCCGCTTGAGTTCGCTCGATCGCGAGACCTGCGAGACCGGTCGCGACTTCGACCGCCGCGAGTTCCGGCCGCGACGGCCGGACGACCCGGGCGGCCCGGCCCG
>DAORUA010000408.1:0-3519 GCA_035432945.1 Vicinamibacteria bacterium
TCCTCGCAATGACGCCCCCATTGCCCTCCGCTGCTCGATCAAGGCTGGGGCGTACCGCTAGAGTACACACCACATGAAGATCGCTTTTGTGGGTTCGCACGGGGTGGGGAAGACGACCCTTTGCTTCGACCTGGCCGCGCAGTTGAAGCGGCGGGGGGTGAACGTCGACATGGTGAAGGAAGTGGCGCGGCATTCGCCGCTGCCCGTCAACCGGAAGACCTCGCGGGAGGCCCAGCTCTGGATCCTCACCACCCAGGTGGCGGAGGAGATCCGCGCGTCGGCGCACTCAGACGTGGTGGTGTGCGACCGCGCCGCCCTCGACAACTACGCCTACTTCTTCCTGGCCTGCGGCCGCGACCTCGCGGTCGAGAAGTTCATGGAGATGTGGATGAAGACCTACGACCTCCTGATCCGCGTGCCCGTGCTGGCCGAGGTCCAGGAAGACGGCTTTCGCGACACCGACGCGGTGTTCGTGCGCGAGATCGACCGGAAGGTCTCGGCCCTGCTCGCCGCGAGCAGGACGCTGTTTCTCGATCTCGAGTCGACGCCCCGAAGCGAGTGGTCGAGCCTGGCCCTCCAGGCCGTGATCGAGCACGACGGCATCCGGCAGGGACGGCTTCAGGCGCGTTGAGCGACCGGGGCTCCCGGGCCAGACGCAAGGACACCGCGGTGCTCGCGGTTCTGACCGTCTGCGTGGCCTCCCTGGCCCTGGTCATGGCGGCCCTTGGCCGCGCCTCGGCGCTCGAGGCCGTGGCCTTCGGCACCGGGGCGGTGGCGGTGTGGCTGGTCGTGAAGGAGAACATCTGGAACTTCCCGATCGGCATCATCAACACCGCGGGCTACAGCGTGGTCTTCTTCCAGGCCCGTCTCTATGGAGACGCCTCCTTGAACGTGTTGTACTGCGTTCTCGGCGTCATCGGGTGGTATCTCTGGCTCCACGGCGGCGAGCATCGGACGAAGCTCCAGGTCAGCCGCGCCGCGCCCCTGGAGTTGAGTCTTGTGGCCATCGCGGTCGGGCTGAGCACCCTCCTGCTCTGGAAGACCCTGCACTTTCTCGGCGGCTCCGCCTCGTTCTGGGACGCCCTCACCACGTCGCTGAGCCTGGGCGCTCAGTGGCTCCTGAACCGCAAGAAGGTGGAGAACTGGCACATCTGGATCGTGGCCGACGTGATCTACGTCCCCCTCTACGTCTCCCGGGGTCTGAACCTCACCGCGGTCCTCTACGCGGTGTTCCTGGTCATGGCGACCATCGGTCTGTTCCGGTGGCGGGAGGTGTGCAGCGAGCGCGAAGCGGGGCCGTCGAGCCCGGAGATGCCGTCATGACCGTGGGCTTCGTGGTCGGCAAGTTCTATCCGCCCCATCGCGGTCACAAGCACCTCATCAACGAAGCGAGGCGGCAGGTGGACCGGCTGATCGTCATGGTTCCTCACCACCCCGGGCAGACGATCCCGGGTGAGGTTCGAAAGGCCTGGTTGCAGGAGATCCACCCGGACTGCGAGATCGACCTGGTGGCGGATGAGCTTGCCGACGACACCGCCGAGTGGGCCGAGTTCACCGCCCGCTACCTGGGCTTCGCGCCGGACGTGGTCTTCAGCAGCGAGGACTATGGCCCGGAGTTCGCCCAGCTCCTGGGCGCGCGTCACGTCATGATCGACCGGGAGCGCCTGACCGTGCCCATTTCGGCCACCCAGATCCGCGCCACTCCCCTGAGCCATCTCGACTACCTGGAGCCCTGCGTGCGCGCCTGGTACGTGAAGCGGGTGGTTGTGATCGGAGCCGAGTCGACGGGGAAGACGACGCTCGCGCGGATGCTCGCGGAGCGTTTCGAGACCGAATGGGTCCGAGAGTTCGCGCGGGAGCACTGGGAGCGGAAGATCGGGACCTGGAGCCCGGGCGACCCGGCCCCCGCCTGGTCGCCCGACGAGTTCCTGGAGATCGCGACCGAACAGCAGCGGAGAGAAGACGCGGCGGCACGCCGCGCGAATCGCGTTCTCTTCGCGGACACCAACGCCTTCGCCACCGGCACCTGGCACGAGCGCTATCACTCGAGCCGGGATCCGCGGGTCGACGCGGTCGGCGCGCGCGACAAGGTGGACCTGTATCTCCTGACCGCTCCCGATGTTCCCTTCGTGCAGGACGGCCTTCGCGACGGCGAGCACATCCGGGACTGGATGGACCGGCGCTTCGCGGAGCAGCTCGCGAACGGCAAGACCCCCGTGGTGCGGCTCAGCGGTCCCCATGAGCGGCGTTTCGAGCAGGCGGTCGCGGCGGTGGAACGCCTGCTTGATAACGTCACACCCCATGACCACACCCGACGCTGAGGCGAAGGTCCTCGCCATCGAGAAGCCGCACCAGGACCTGTGGACCTACTACCTGATTTCGTCCCTGGCCTATCTCATCCTGTTTCCGATCGCCGCCCTCGTCCTCTGGTTCAAGTACCACACCCTCCGCTACAAGTTCACCGCGGAGGGGATCTCGATGAGCTGGGGCATCCTCTTCCGGCGCGAGACCATCATCAACTACGCGCGCATCCAGGACATCCACCTGAGATCGAACCTGATCGAACGGTGGCTCGGGCTGGGGCGCATCCTGGTGCAGACCGCGAGCGGCAACGCGGGCGCGGAGATGACCATCGAGGGCATCAAGGAGTTCGAGCTGGTCCGCGACTTCCTCTACTCGCGAATGCGCGGCGTGGCGGACCCTTCGCACGCCCAGCCGGCGCGATCCCACGCGGCGGGCGAGGGTTCGCCTGACCTCGCGGCCGCCCTCCTCGAGGTCGCGCGGGAGATCCGGGAGACCCGCAGGCTCCTGGAGTCCCGCGGACCGGACGCCCCGAAGGGTGGCGGAGATGTTTGAGTGGGTGAAGGCGCGCGTCCTTCGCCTGATGCGCGTCCCGCACGAGCCCGAGCCGCCGATGGGAGCGCCCGGGTCGGCGCGGGTCTTCCGGGCCGGGGTCAATCACTACCGCCTGCGTGTCCTGCGCTGGTACTTCGGTCAGGCCGGCGCCCTCATCGGCATCGGCTTCTCCCTCGTCTTCCTGGCCGCGTTCGAGGCCGGCCTGGACCAGGCGCGCGCGCGCGCGGCGGCTCCTGTTCCCTCGCCAACCGCCGAGGCAAGTCCCCCGGCGCCCGATCCCTCGCCCTCGCCGAGAGCCCGGTCTCGCGAGGAGCGTCGCCGGGCCCAGGAACGGGCGATCGCGAAGCTCGCGGCCCGGACGCCCTCCTACGTGGTCCCCCTGATCGAATTCCTCGAGTTCGCGGGCATCGCGATCTTCCTCGTCCAGATCCTGATCACGTATTCGATCGTGCGCCTGGAGTTCGAGCAGCACTGGTACATCGTGACCGACCGCAGCCTGAGGATACGAACCGGGATCCTGCGCCTGCAGGAATCGACCATGAGCTTCGCGAACATCCAGCAGGTGGAGATCCGGCAGGGTCCGCTGCAGCGCTTCCTGGGCCTCGCCGACGTGTGTGTCCGGTCCGCGGGCGGGGGAGATCCCGCTCCCGGCGCCAAGGGACA
>DAORUA010000409.1:0-3512 GCA_035432945.1 Vicinamibacteria bacterium
GGGGAGGCTTCGCGGTGGCCCCGGACGCATCGCTCGACGACGGCGAGGTCGACATCGTGACCTTCGGCGATCTCGGATTCTTCGCTCGCCTGAAGGCGATGAGCGCCCTGATCCAGGGCCGCCACAACGGTCTTCCCGGAATCGCCACCGTCCGAGCTCGAAAGGCGGTGTTCGAGTTCGCGGCACCCCCCTCGTTCGAGACGGATGGAGAGTGGCGGCAGGCCAGAGGCGCGTCCCTCGCCATCGAGACCCTGCCGCAGGCCCTCCGCGTGCTGGTGCCCTGATGCGCTTCCTCCGCGCGGTTCGGAGCCTGGTGGCCATGTCGCTGTGCATACTCCTGCTGGGCCTTGTCGCGCCGATCACCCTGTACCTCGTCATCGTTCCCTGGATCACTCTGAGGCCTTCCCAGGCGAAGAGGATCGGCGCCGACTGGGTGAGCTGGCTGGCGCGCTCCCTGACCTTCTTCATGCGCGCGGGCGGGGCGCGCTTCGAGTACGAAGGCGAAATCGACTGCAACCAGCCGAGCGTGGTGATCATGAACCACCAATCGCTCCTGGACATCCCGCCGCTCATAAACATCCTAAAGCAGCGGCTTCCGCGATTCGTGGTGAGAGCCAAGTACGCGAACGGCATTCCCACGGTGTCGCAGGCGATCCGGTTCATCGACTGCATTCCGGTGGACCCCAAGCGCGAGCGGGCGGGAGCGGTCCTGGTCCTGCGGAGAGCCGCGCGGGAGGGCATCGAGCACGCGGTGCTGGTCTATCCCGAGGGCCATCGATCCCGAGACGGCGAGATTCTTCCCTTCCGACCCGCGGGCCTGATCGCGATCCTGCAGGAGAAGCCGCTGCCGGTCTGGACCATCGTGAACGACGGTCTCTGGAGACTGAGGACGCTGGGGGACACCCTCTTCGCCCTCGGAACCGTGCGATGCCGGATGAAGGCCCTCGGGCCGGTGATGTCTCCGGAGAACCCGGACGACCTGCCCGCCTTCGTCGAGGAACGACGGAACATCCTGATCCAGGAGCTCGCGAAGATGCGAGCGGAGGCCGCGAACTGAGCCCGCGGGAGCACGCCGAACTCGTCCTCGATCGGCCGGGGCTCGATCTGCTGGACGCCATTGCCGCGGCGGCCGCGGGTTCGCTCGATGCCGCCATCTTCTTCGGGTCGCGAAGCTCGGGAGTGGCCACCACCGCCGCGAGTGCGTACGACCTGATGCTGGTCTGCGAACGGCCGGGAGCCTTCTACCGGGCGATGAGCAGGGCGGGGTACCTTCACCGGAGTCCCGTTCTGCTGGGTCTCCTCGACGGGCTCCTGCCTCCCACCCAGATCCGGCTGGTCCACGGCGCGGGACTGGTCAAGGCGTCGGTTCTTTCCCTCGCCGCCTTTCAGCGGGCCACCTCGGCTGCTCGCCGGGATCAGTTCGTCGCGGGTCGGCTGTTTCAGGATGTGCATGTGGTCTGGGTCGGGAGTCCTGAGGCCGCTCGCCAGGTGGAAGACGCGATCGACTCCGCGCGTCGCGTGACTCTCGACTGGGTGGCGCCGGACCTGCCCGCTCGATTCAGCGCTTCGGAGTATGTCCGGCAGTTGTTCCGGACATCGTTCCGCTTCGAGGTTCGCCCCGAGACCGGCGGGCGGGCGGATGCGCTTTTCGACGCTCAGGCGGGCCGGCTGGTGCCGGCGTTCGAGGGTGTGCTCAAAGACCTGGTGGCTTCGGGCCGGCTTCGGGCCACCGAGGACGGGGCCTTCTCGCTGCCCGGACCGCCTCCGCGCGGCCAGATCCTGCGGCGGCGCTTGTACCTCGAGTGGTCGCGGGTGCGAGCCACCGCGCGTTGGCCGAAGCACGCGGTCACCTTCGACGGCTGGCTCGACTACATCATCAGGAAAGCGGAGCGGCACTCGGGCGAAACCATCGTTTTGACCCCGCTGGAGCGTCGCTTCCCGCTCATCCTCCTCTGGCCGAAGATCTTCAAGTTCCTGGCCCGGCAGCGCGGCAAGGGACGACCGGTGTAACTTCGCTCCGAACCCCATGCATCCAAGTCTTCGCAACGCGCTCATCGTCCTCGCCATCGCCATCGTGTCGATGTTCGTCTATGCCGCGGTCGGTCGCAGGCAGGATAAGGACGCGACCGCCAAGGGCACCCAGTTCCTCATGGGGCTTGGGAACTTCCTCGTCCATTGGTTCATGTGGGCCATCGGGCCGATCGAGCGCGCGAGCGTGGCCCTCCGGCTCACCCCCGACTTCTTCAACTGGCTGGGTCTGTGCCTGGGAGCGGTGGCCGGAGTGCTCTTCGCCTTCGGCCGCCTGGGATGGGGTGGCGTGGTGGTCCTGCTCGGCGGCATCTGCGACGTCATGGACGGACGCATGGCCCGCTCGATGAAGCTCGCCTCGTCCTACGGCGCCTTCATCGACTCGACCCTGGATCGATTCGTGGAAGTGTTCGCCTTCCTGGGCCTGGTCTTCTTCCTGCGAGACCGCCATTGGGGACCCCTGCTCGCGGCCGCCGCGATCACCGGTTCGCTCCTGGTGAGCTATGCCCGGGCCCGCGGCGAGTCGCAGGGAGTCTTGTGCAAGGAAGGCCTGATGCAACGAGCGGAGCGGATCGCCCTGCTGGTGCTCGCGGTCTTCTTCGACGGCCCGATCACTCTTACCTTCAACCTGACCCCGGGCACGGTGGTCATGGGGGTGCTGGCGGTGATCGCCGCCGGAACGTTCGGGACGGCATTCCATCGGACTCTCTGGATCGGCACGCGCCTGCGTGAACGGGATCGGGCGTCGCGACCGGCGGAATGAAACCTCTCTCCATCGTGGTCCGCGAGGACGCGATGGTCCCGCTCGATCGCTGGCTGGCAACCGAACTCTCGCGGGCCCTGGGGCGAAAGGTGCCGCGCGCACTGGCGCGCAAGGCGATCGTCGGGGGTGTGGTGTCCGTGGGCGGCCGCATCGCGCGCGACCCGGGCGTCATACCGAGGCGCGGCCCGTCCGTGTTCGTGCGGCATTTCGACTGGCTGCCCGCGATCGAACCGGCGCCTGCGCTCCGGGTGCTCTACGAGGACGACGCGGTCATCGCGGTCGACAAACCGGCGGGCCTTCCGACCCACGGGAACATGGATGCGGACCGGCCCAGTCTGGTTGGTCTCGTGGAGCAGCACACCGGGGGTCCGGCGTTCGTGCATCATCGCCTGGACGCGGGCACCTCCGGGGTCGTGCTGTTCGCCAAGGTCCCGGAAGCCAACGCCGCGCTGGCGCGAGCCTTCGCGGAAAGGGAGGTCGACAAGACCTACGTCGCGCTGGTCGTCCGGCCCCCCGTCGACTGGCCTTCGGAGATGACCATCGATACCCCCATCCTCGTGTCGGACCGCGGTCTGGTTCGCGTCGATCGCGGCGGCATCCCGTCGGAGACCCGCCTGCGCGTCCTGGATCGCCGGACCGATCGCCTTCTGCTGGAGGCGAAGCCCGTGACCGGCCGCAAGCATCAGATCCGCGTTCACCTGGCTTCGCTCGGGGCTCCCAT
>DAORUA010000410.1:0-3505 GCA_035432945.1 Vicinamibacteria bacterium
AGATCCCCGAAATGAGTCTTGTCGCCGCGTTCGCTCTCACCATGCTGCTTGCCCCTCAGCCCAAGGCCAGGCCTACACCGGTTCCCCCTCCTCCTCCCGGGACCATGGAGGCGAAGAAGCTCGAACTCCTGAAGTCGGAGGTCATCGCGGAGGTCGAGAAGAACAAGGACCTGGTCCAGCAGATGGTGGACCAGATCTTCAGCTTCGGCGAGCTCGGTTTCCAGGAGGTCGAGACCTCGAAGTATCTGGTCGGCATCCTCGAGAAGAACGGCTTCACCGTCCAGAAGGGCGTTTCCGGGATTCCCACCGCGTGGTTCGCGCGCTGGGGTTCGGGCAAGCCCGTGATCTCGCTCGGCACCGACATCGACGGCATCCCCAAGTCCTCGCAGAAGCCGGGCGTCGCCTATCCCGAAGCCCTCGTCCCCGGCGCGCCAGGGCACGGGGAAGGTCACAACTCGGGCATGGCCGTGAACATCGTGGGGGCGCTCGCGGTCAAGAAGGTGATGGAGCGCGAAAAGATTCCCGGCACCATCGTGATCTGGCCGGGCGTGGCCGAGGAACTCGTGGGCACGAAGGCGATCTACGTGCGCGACGGGCTCTTCAAGGACATCGACATCACCCTGTTCTCGCACGTGTCGTCCGACATGCGCGCCGCCTGGGGCACCCAGTCGAGCAACGCTCTGGTCTCCGTCCGCTACGACTTCACCGGCGCCGCCGCCCATTCCGCGGGCGCCCCCTGGCGCGGGAAGAGCGCGCTCGACGCGGTGGAGCTCATGAACGTGGGCTGGAACTACCGTCGCGAGCATCTCAAGTACACCCAGCGTTCGCACTACGTGATTCCCGACGGCGGCGACCAGCCGAACGTGGTGCCCAGCAAGGCGAGCGTCTGGTACTACTTCCGCGAAACCGACTACGCGAATACCAAGAATCTCTGGGACATCGGCAATCGCGTGGCCCAGGGCGCCGCCATGATGACCGACACCATGTGGACCTCGACCGTCCTCGGCTCGGCCATGGACCACCACATGAGCAAGCCCGTGGCCGAGGCCATGGACGCGAACATCAAGCGCGTGGGCATGCCCAGCTGGGACGACAACGATGTCGCCATGGCGAAGGCGGTCCAGAAGGAACTCGCGGTCAAGGAAGAGGGGCTCGGGGTGAAGGTCTCCGACCTCGAAGGACCGGTTGATGACAAGGCGCGCGTGGGAAGCGGCTCCGACGACATCGGCGACATCCAGTGGAACATGCCCTCGGTGACGCTTCGGTATCCGGCGAACATCCCGAACCTTCCCGGCCACAGCTTCTGGAACGCCATCGCCATGGCCACCCCGATCGCGCACAAGGGATCGACCGCGGGGGCCAAGGTCATGGCCGCCACGCTCCTCGACCTCTTCGCGAAGCCGCAGATCGTCATCGACGCGAAGAAGTACTTCGATGAGGTCCAGACCAAGGATCGCAAGTACATCTCGTTCCTGAAGGCTGACGACAAGCCCGCGGTGCATCTCAACAAGGAGATCCTCGACCAGTACCGCGAGAAGATGAGGCCCTACTACTACGATTCCACGAAGTACAAGACGTACCTCGAACAGCTCGGAATCAAGTACCCGACCGTCCGCACGACGCCTCCCGCCGCCAAGTAATGGCCGATCTCCGGGCGGGCTTCGAAAAGATGGAGGCCACCAAGGCCGCCCTCCTTCGAGGCCTCGCCTCCCTCGATGCCGAAACTCTGAACCGCAAGCCGGATCCATCGAGTTGGTCGATCCTCCAGGTCATCGCCCACCTGACGAAGTCGGAGGGGGGCACGCTTCAGTACATCAGGAAGAAGACCCAGGATCCGGCCGCTCTACCCAGCGCGGGGATCGCGCCCTGGTTCCGGATCGCGGCCCTCGTCGTGGGCATCCATTCCCCCTTCAGGTTCAAGGCGCCGAAGGCCATGGCCGAGGTGCCGGAGACCGGCGATTTCCAGGCCGCGAGTTTCGCGTGGGCCGAGGTGCGCGAGGACTGGCGCGAGTTCGTCGAGGCCTTTCCGCCGGCCCTGAACGACAAGACGATCTTCCGTCACCCCTTCGTGGGTCTTCTCGGTCCGGCCCAGACCATGATCTTCCTGAACGAGCACCTCGGGAATCACGTCCGCCAGATCGCCCGGATCCGCAAGACCCTGAACGCCTGAACCGCCCTCAGGGGGTGGGGAGTTTCGCGAGGACCGTCTCCGCGTCCTTGCGGTGGGGGTCCTTCCTGTCCACGCTCCGCAGGATGAGTTTCGCTTCCGCGACCCGGCCCTGGCCGAGGGTGGCGAGACCGAGGAAGTAGTTCGCTCCCGGCGTCTTCGGGTCGAGTTCCAGGGCATCGCGCACCGACGTCTCGGCGCTCTTCCAGTCCCCGGCGAGGAAGAACATCTTGCCGAGATCGAGCTGGGACACCGGATCATCGCGGAGGAAAGCGGCGCGCGCCGCGTGGTCGCGCATGGCGGAGGCGAGGCCCCGCGAGAGAGGATCTTCTCCGGATGGCCGCACGCCCGCGTTCAAGAGACCGAGCGCTGAAGCCATGCGAACCGTGCGCCGCTCGTCCGCGAGCCCGCGCTCCATCGCGGCGCGAGCCGCCGGGTTCGTGCCCTGATCGGTGAGAGAGAGGAGTGCGGCGACCCGGATCATGGGATGCGACTCCCGCGCCCCGGCGAGAAGCGCGGCCGTGGCCGCGGCGTCCCCGTAGCCGCGGAGATGGCCGAGGGCGTTCGCCCGGACGAGCGGCGGCCGCGCGACATCGCCGGCGATTCGCACGAGTGGGGCGAGCCCCGAAGGATCCCGGTTCACTCCCAGCGAGAAGGCCACCGCATCCGCGACCGTCTGCTTCCGCCGACCCTCGGGGAACCAGTCGGCCAGTTTCGCCTCGGACCAGTCGGCGCTCTTGTCCTTGTGGCATTCGTTGCACGCATTGGGGATCTTGAAACGCTTCGTGTTCTCGGGAGCCGGGACGGAGATGGTGTGGTCGGGCATCCGGTGCCGGAGCGAGATCGAGGTCCTCGGCATGTGGCAGGAGACGCAGGTGGTCTGGGGTTGGTGATGGGAGTGCTTCGAGCCCAGGGCCACGATCTCCTGATGACAACCGGCGCAGAGCCCGTCCTGCCTGGTCGCGAGGGTCGAGTTCTTGTCGATGTCCGGTTCGTGGACATCGGTGTGGCAGCCGATGCAGGTGGCCCCGCCCTTGAAGTAGCACTGGCTCTGCCAGAAGGCGACCGCGTCGTTGGAGAAACGCCTCGGCCGGCCGTTCGGCCAGTAGGCCGGGTCGTGATTCCGTTTCTGCGCGTACTCGAGGAGCGGTGTGAAGTAGTCGTAGTAGTTGGAGCCGCCGGAAAAACCGGTCTGGGTGACGTCACGGAGGCTGTGGCACTGCGCGCACAGCGTGGTGCTCGTCTCCGCGTCCAGCCGGCGCGGATGGACGATCAGGGTCTCCCGATCGGCGGTGGACGAAGGCGACAGGACGGCTCGCGTCTCCACGGTGGCGCTCT
>DAORUA010000411.1:0-3504 GCA_035432945.1 Vicinamibacteria bacterium
CACAACCAAACGGACTGGCTCCTCGCAATGACGAGAGGTCCAACTAGCCTGGTAGTGGGGTACCGCCCTGAGCCTTCCGGAACTCGTCCGCGTCGTAGCTGATGAACTTCGGCAGCATGAATGCACAGATCGCGACGCCGACCACACACAGCACGCCGCCCGACACCACGGAGGCCCGAACCCCGAACGCGGCCGCGGCCATGCCGGCTTCGAGGTGCCCGAGCATCGGGCCGCTCATGTAACTCACCATCTCGATCCCGGCGAGCCGGCCGCGGAGGTTGTCGGGGATGGTCTGGTTCCACATGGTGGAACGGAATATGCCGCTGATCGCGTCGGCGCCGCCCGCGAGGGCGAGGAAGAAGCTCGCAGGAAGGATGGTGTCGCAGAAACCGAAGGCCACGATGGCGACGCCCCACACCGCGGCCGCGACCGTGACCGCGAGGCCATGCCGCTTCACCCGGTGCGTCCAGCGGCTGGTGACGCTCGCGAAGAAGGCGCCCACCGCGGGCGACGCGTAGAGAACCCCGAGCACTCCCGGCCCCCCGAGCTTCTCCGACAGCGCCGGGAAGAGGGCCATGGGCATCCCGAAGATCATGGCCACGAAGTCCACGACGTAGGTGCCCACGAGTTCCTGCCGGCTTCGCGCGTATCGGAAGCCCTCGCGGATGCTCTCGAGGGTCGGGCGCTCGGCCCCTTCGGGGACGCTGGTCTTCCGGATCAGGATGATGCAGCCGAGAGCTAGGGCGTAGCTCAGGACGTCCATCGCGTAGGTGAACGCGAGACCCATGGACGCGATCAGGATGCCGCCGATGGCCGGCCCCACGATCATGATGAAACTGCCTCGGAACGAGCTGAGGGCGGCGGCGGCCATCAGGTCCTCCCTCGGCACCAGCCGCGGCATGAGGGCGTCGATCGAGGGCCTCTGCAGGCCGTTCATGCCGGACATGAAGCCGGCGAGGACGTAGAGCGACCACACCGGGGGCGCGCCGTGGAAGGCCAGAAGGGCCAGGGAGAGACTGCCGCCCGCGAGGAAGACATCCGTGACGATGACCATGCGGCGGCGGTCCACGGAGTCGGCGAGCGCACCCCCCACGAACGCGGTCAGCAGCAGCGGTATCAATTCGGCGACGCCCAGGAGGCCCACCTGGAACGACGAATGGGTCAACTGGAACATCTGGTAGGGCAGGGCGACGTACGTCATCATGGTGCCGAGGAACGACACGCTCTGCGCGATGTAGAGAAGACGGTAGTCGCGG
Source organism: Vicinamibacteria bacterium (assembly GCA_035432945.1). Taxonomy (GTDB): domain Bacteria; phylum Acidobacteriota; class Vicinamibacteria; order Fen-336; family JAGNNV01; genus JAGNNV01. The sequence goes on from DAORUA010000411.1 coordinate 1,257, forward strand.
TGCCGGCGGAGGGGCGTGAAGTCCATGGCGGAAGCCGAGGAGGCTACTACGCGCCGGGAGGCGCTTCTACCCCGGGCGGGGCGCTCAGTGGGGCAGGCCGAACACGTAGTACACCGCGCACAGCAGCGCCAGCACCACCGAACCGGCCCGCAGCTCGCGGCCCTTCCCCGCCGCGATCTTGAGCAGCGGGTAGAGAAGCAGGCCCGCGGTCAGTCCGTTCGCTATGTTGTAGGTGAACACCATCATCACGATGGTGGCGAAGGCGGGCCCGGCCTCGGTCAGGTCCTCGAAGTCGATCCGGCGGAACGAGCCCATCATGGCGAGACCCACCGCGACGAGGGCGGGCGCGTAGGCGAAGCGCAGCCGCTGCAGGGGCTCGATGAGGGGGATGAAGAAGAGCGAGGCCGCGAACAGCCCCGCGGTCGTCACCGCGGCGAGGCCGGTGCGGGCGCCTTCGCGGATGCCAGTGGCCGACTCGATGTAGGCGCCGGTGGTGGTGGTGCCGACGAGGCCGCTGAACATGGAGGAGACCGCATCCACCAGCATCGGCCTCTCGATCTCGGGCAGGTTGCCCCGCCCGTCGAGCATGTCCCCCGAAGCACCCACGGCGACGAGGGTGCCCAGGGTGTCGAGGAAGCCCATGAGGAAGAGGGTCAGGAGGACGGGCAGGAACGAGAGCCTCAGCACTCCGGGGATGTCGAGCTCGAACGCGAGGGCGAGCGAATAGTCGCCCGTGAAAGGAAGGGCCACTAAGTGCTGGGGCAGGGTCCCGAAACCGAGCGCGATGCCCAGGGCGCCGGTCACCGCCATGCCCAGCAAGATCGCGCCCTTGACCCGGCGCTGCTGCAGCGCCAGGATCAGCACGAAACCGAAGAGCGCGAGCAGGACCTGCGGGTCGCGGAGGTTGCCGAGCTTGAGGGGCACGTCGGGCGCGCGCAGGGTCGAGGCACCGGAAGCAAGCAGCGGCTGGGGGGGAAGGCCGGTCACGAAGCTGGTCACGATCCCGGCCTCGTACAGGCCGATGAGGGCCATGAAGAGGCCGATGCCCGCGGCGAAACTGTGCTTCATCGAGGTCGAGATGGCATCGGCCATCCAGGCCCGTATCCCGGTCAGGGTCAGCAGCAGGAACAAGACGCCGCTCACGAACACCGCGCCGAGGGCCTGCGGCCAGGCGATCCCCATCGCGGTCAGGCCAAAGGCCACGAACGCGTTCTCGCCCATGTAGGGCGCGACCGCGATGGGCCGGTTGGCATAGAAGCCCATGAGGGCCGAGCCGAAGACCGCGGCCAGGATGGTCGCGACCGTGCTCGGCCCCGTGGGCAGGCCGGCGAAGGCGAGGATCGCGGGGTTCACCACGATGATGTACGCCATGGTCACGAAGGTCGTGATCCCGCCGACGATCTCCACCCGGACCGTCGTCCGGTGACGGTCCAGCGCGAAGAGCCGGTTCAGCGTCGCCGTCATGGCGGGGAGTCTATTCCCGCGCCCACTAGAATCCTGCGCATGGAAGACGCCTGGATCAAGTACGCGGAGGAGTTCACCTCGCCCGAGGGAGAGGTGCTGCAAAGCCTGGCGCGCGAGTGCTACGCGAACTACTCCAACCACTCGATGCTCTCCGGCTTCTTCCAGGGCCGCGTGCTCTCGATGCTCTCGAAGATGATCCAGCCGAAGGTGGTGCTGGAGATCGGCACCTACCTCGGCTACTCGGCGCTGTGCTTCGCCGAGGGCCTCGCCCCGGGGGGCAAGGTCATCACCCTCGACGTGGACGAGGCCACCAACCGGGTCGCGAAATCTTTCGTGGCGAAGTCGCCCTTCGCGGACCGCATCGAGTTCCACCTCGGCCCCGCCCGGGACATCGTCCCCACCCTGCCCGGCCCGTTCGACCTCGTCTTCATCGACGCCGACAAGGCCAACTACACCAACTACTACAAGCTCGTGTTCGACAGGGTCCGGCCCGGCGGCTTCATCATCGCGGACAACGTCTTGTGGAGCGGCAAGGTCCTCCGGAAGGACAAGGACCAGGACGAGCACACCAAAGCCCTCCACGCCTTCAACTGGATGGTCAAGGCCGACTCCCGCGTGAGCAACGTGCTCCTCCCCATCCGCGACGGCCTCATGATCCTGCGCAAGGAAAAAGCCTGAGCCCGCGGCCCCGCAAGCTGGTAGTGGTGGGTTGAGGTTGCTTCGTCGCGGTACCTTCCGAATGGCTCCTCGCAATGACAACCTAAGTCGCGCTTCGCTGGACGGG
>DAORUA010000412.1:0-3481 GCA_035432945.1 Vicinamibacteria bacterium
TCGACGCCGAGGTCGTAGCTGTTCGTCTTGAGGACGTAGCCCTCGCGCATCGGCCGGTCTTCCTGGACGTCCATGAGGAGGCGGGCGACCGGCCCTTCGACCGAGAACTTCCAATGAACGTACCGGGAAGGATGGGTCTCGAACGAGACGTTCGGTTCTTTGCCGCCCGGGGATTCAGCCATAGAGCCGACGAAGATAGGCGAGTCGTCCGATGCGAGTCAAGCAGTATAGTGCCGAGTTCTCTGGCCGTGTTATGCAATATACTGCGCGTCCACGATGAACCCCATCCTGAAGAAGATCGGCCGGGCCATTCGCGATGGCCGCGAGGCCCAGGGCCTCACCAGGCAGCGACTGGCGCAGGTCTCAGGGGTTTCCATCCGGTTCCTGAACGACGTCGAACTGGGTCTCGCCAACCCCTCGGTGCTGAAGCTTCAGGCCCTGGCCGAGGCGCTGGGGACCTCGGTGGCGGCCTTTCTCGCGGAGAGGCCGAAGGACGCGGGGCCGTTGCGGATTTCCCTGCTCGGCCTGCGCGGGGCGGGAAAAACAACCATCGGACGCCGCCTCGCGGTTAGAATAGGCCTACCGTTCGTCGAGCTCGATCGGAAGATCGAGGAGAAAGCGTCTTTGAGTCTGTCGGAAATCTTCACCGTGCATGGCGAGGACTACTACCGGAGGCTGGAAAGATCGGTCCTCGAAGCCGTTCTCGACGAAGGGATGGGGTGTGTGATCGCGACGGGCGGCGGCATTGTCACCGCTCCGGATACGTTCGCACTTCTCAAGGCGCAGACCATCACCATCTGGCTGCGCGCTGACGCCAATGACCACTGGAACCGTGTGCTGCAACAGGGAGACAAACGTCCGATGAAAGGCCATCCGCAAGCCATGGCCGACCTTCGGCGGTTACTGACAACAAGAAAGCGCCTCTACGGCACGGCCCGCTTCACCGTCGACACCTCGTCCCTCGCTCCCGAACAGGTGGTGGGTGAGATCGAAGCGTTGACCGGCCGGCCCGCAGGGTCGGGGCATGCCCCGCCCCTACCCGGCAGCACAACCACGGACAGAAAGATTTCGGAGGAAAGACGTGACACTCGAGGAAGTTCTTAAGCGACTGCGCCAGGAGGGGGATCCCAAGCATGCCTTGGCCCTCGAAAAGCTGGGGGTCAAGCCCCGTGCCTCGTACGGCGTGCCCCCGGTCAAGATGAAGAAGATCGTGGCCGACATCGGCCGTGACCATCGTCTCGCCCAGGAGTTGTGGGGCACCGGCCTCTACGACGCGCGCCTTCTCGCCTCTCTCATCGACGAGCCGGAGAAGGTCACCAAGGTCCAGATGGACCGCTGGGCGCGCCAGTTCGACTCGCAGGCCATCTGCGACAACTGCTGCTTCAACCTCTTCCACGCCACCCAGTTCTCCTGGGGCCGTTGCGTGGTCTGGACCGATCGCAAGGAAGAGTTCGTCAAGAAGGCCGGGTTCACCCTCATGGGGGCGCTCGCCGACTTCGAGCCCAAGGCCGACGATTCCCAGTTCCACCGCTTCATTCCCATCATCGAACGCTGCGGCAACGACGATCGCCTGTTCGTGAAGAAGGCGGCGGCGTACGCGCTCGGCGCCATCGGACGCCGCTCGGCCGCGCTCAAGAAGATGTGCGCGGAGACCGCGGAGCGCATGGCCGAGAACGCATCCAAGGCCGCGCAGTTCGTGGGCAAGGAAGCCCAGAAGGAAATGGCGAAGCCCCGTCCCAAAGCGTAAGGGGCTTTGCCTACACTCCGCTGACGCCGCCCGGAATCCGCAGGGCGGCGTCATTGCGAGGAGCCGATCGGTTGGCGATGCGACGAAGCAACCCCCTCCCACAACTAGATCTCGTCGTCACCGACCTCGCCCTCTCGGGCGAGTCGTACGCCGAGGTCAAGGGCGAGACCATCTACGTCGACGGGGCGATCCCGGGCGAGAAGGTCCGAGTTCGCATCGTTGATCGGGCCGAGGATGGTGTCGCGAAGGCGGCGCTCCTCGAAGTGCTCGAACCCTCGCCACATCGGGTTCGGCCCGCCTGTCCGCACGCGGCCTTGTGCGGCGGCTGCTCGTTTCAGCACGTCGCCTACGACGAGCAGCTGAGGCAGAAGACCCATCTCCTCGACGGCCTGCTCGAGGACACCCTGGGCCCAGACCGGCCGAGCGTCGCCCCCATGATCGGGATGCCCGTGGACGAGTCCGGCGTTCCGCGGCAATTCCGCCAGAAGGCCGCTTTCACCTTCACGGAAGACGATCGGGGACGGCTGCAGATCGGCCACTTCGCCCGCGGCACCCACACCGTAGTGCCGGTCACCGAGTGCCTTGTCCACTCCCCGCGAGCGAACCAGGTCGCCTTCGCCATCAAGGACGCGATGGCCGCGAAGAAGGTTCCGGTGGCCACCGAACGCGGCGGCCTCCTGCGACACGTGGTCGTGCGCGTCACCGAGGATCAGAAGGAAGCGGTGGCGGTGGTCGTGGCGACCGAGGAGCATCCCGCCCTTCAAGGACCGCTCAAGCAGATCGTCGGCTCGAAGTCGAAGCCCGACGGTCTCCTTCTGAACCTTCACGACCAGGCATCGCCCTATCTCTTTGGTCCGCACACGGTGCGGATCGACGGCCTGGGCCACGTGAAGGAAACCGCCCTTGGTCCGAGCTTCCTTTCCTCGCCCACAGGATTCTTCCAGACCAATATCCACGGGGCCGCGCATCTGGTCCGGCTGGTGACGGCCGCCATCGGCCCCGCGAAGCCGTCGCTCAATGTGCTGGACCTCTACAGCGGCAGCGGACTGTTCGCCCTGCCTCTCGCCCTGGCCGGCCATCGCGTCACCGCGGTCGAGGAAAGCCGCAAGGCGTCGCGCGAAGCAGGGAAGAACGCACAACTCTCGGGCGTGCCCGAGTCACGACTGCGCCTGATGCCCGCCAAGGTCGAGGAGGCGATCGAACACCTCGTTCGTCAGGAATGGGACGCTGCGGTGATCGACCCGCCGCGAGCGGGTTGTCCCGACGACGTGATGCGAACGCTCTGCCGCCGCATCGCCCCAAGGAAACTCGTGATCGTGTCGTGCAACCCGGAAGCGCTGATGGACCAGATGCGGATCGCGTACGACGCGGGCTACCGGGCCGCTCTGGTCCAGCCGGTCGACATGTTCCCGCACACTCCCCATATCGAAACCGTGGTGGTTCTCGAACTCAAACAACGCGCGCGGACCGTCGCGCGAACGGAGCGGTCCACGGCTCACTTCGCGGCGCGGGGCGAGGCCCCCCAAAGGCCCCGGGAGTTCAAGAAGAAAGCCGAGAAGCCCAAGCCGGCGAAGCCGTGGTCGCGCATGCCGAAGCGCGGAAACTAGATTCGCGCGACGGGAGCCGGTCATAGGAGAATCACCCTATGGCTCAACGACCACCTGACGTGACCCCGGAGATCGCGCAGGGCGATCTCACCGATCCGACCGTCTATGTCTTCCAGGTCAAAGACAA
>DAORUA010000413.1:0-3477 GCA_035432945.1 Vicinamibacteria bacterium
TCACGTTCGCGATGAGTCCGTCCCAGAGCCCTTCGCTGATGAAGGTCCGCGTGCTCCGACCGTTCTTCGCGTAGTTCCTGACCTCGACTCCCTGCTTGAAGAGGGGCTGGAGCATCTCGCCCCAGCCGGTCTCGGGACGCTTCTCCGCGAGCTTCTCGGCCATGGTCGAGTCGCCGGCGAGATGAATCGTGACCCTGGGCGCCTCCCGACCCGGTCCCCACACGGCCCGGCCGGACTTCGCCCCCGTGTGCTCGCCGTCCATCAGGACCGGCGTCCCGTTGACGAGGACGTGCTTCATGCCGACCGAGTACTGGTGGGGATCAGCGAAGGTCGCGCGGTCGGAGATGGTCCCGGGGTCGAAAGCGACCACGTCCGCAAACATTCCCACCTCGAGCCGGCCGCGTCGGTCCAGGCCAAGGTTCTGAGCGGGCAGGGCGCTGAGCCGCCGGATCCCTTCCTCGAGCGGGATGAGCTTCTCGTCGCGCACGTAACGACCGAGGAGCCGGGCGAAGTTCCCGTAAGCCCGCGGATGGGTCTTGGACTTGAGAAAGACGCCTTCGGGAGCCATGGACGCGGCATCGGACCCAAATGACACCCAGGGGATCCTGATCTGTCGGCGGATGTTGTCCTCGGACATCATGGTGAAGGCGACGCCCACCCGCGTGCGGTCCTCGTGAACGAGGTCCATCACGACCTCGGGCCAGTCCTTGCCCCGCTGCTTCGCGACCTCGGCGAGGGTCTTGCCCTGAAGAGGCTTGAGCGCCTCGTTCTTGAACTCGAGCAGGAGCATGCGCTCGGGGGATCCCGTGGCGGCGCAGATGTTCTCCCAGTCGCTGCCCCTGACCTTCATCTCCGCGGCGATCCGCGTGCGGGTGGGCGGGTCTTCCAGCCGCTTGAACACCTCGTCGGGGCCGCCCTCGCGCGCCCAGGGGGGCAGGCAGGCATCGAAGCCGGTGGCCCCCGCGGTGTAGGTGTACATATCGGCGGTGATCTTCAGGCCCTCCGCCCGCGCCGCCTCCACCTTTTGAATCGCGGCCTCGAGCTTGTTCCAGTTGGACTCCCCCGCCGCCTTGAGGTGGTAGATCTCGGCCGCAATGTTCGCGGCGCGGGCGATCTGGATCACCTCGTCGATCGATTCGAGGAACCGATCGCCCTCGCTGCGCATGTGCGAGATGTACTTGCCCTGGTAGGAGGCCGCGACCTTCGAGAGTTCGATCAGCTCGTTCGTGTCCGCGTAGACCGCGGGCGCGTAGATCAGGGACGAGCCGATCCCGAGCGCCCCCGCCTTCATCTCCATGCGCACCAGCTCGCGCATCTTCTCCATCTGCTCGGGCGTCGCCTTCCTGTTGTCCAGGCCGATCACGTGCTCGCGCAGGGTGGCGGCCCCGATGTAGGACGCGACGTTGGTCGAGATGCCGCGCTTCTCGAGAAAGCGAAGGTACTCGGAGAGGGTGCTCCATTCGATCCTGTACTTGACGTCGCCCATCCCCTCTTCGCGGGCCTTCTTCATGCCTTCGGTCCACGGGCCCATCGACTCGCCCTCGCCGAAGATCTCGGTGGTGACCCCCTGGCGGATGTCGCCTTGCGACCGGCCGTCCACGATCAGGGACTCCACCGACCAGGACAGCATGTTGATGAAGCCGGGAGCGACGGCCAGGCCCTTCGCTTCGAGCACCCGGGAGGCGGAGGCCTTCGAGAGGTCCCCGATGGCGGCGATGAGGTCGCCGCGGACGCCCACGTCCGCGAGGCGAGGCCGGCCTCCGCTGCCGTCGTAGACCGTCCCGCCTCTGATGATGACGTCGTAGTCCGCCGCCCGCGCGAGCGAGGACCCCAGCAGCAGGGCGACGAGAGCGAACCGCCGCCGCGTGACGCTTGTCGATTTCACGTTCGCGAGCCGGGCCGTTCTTCTACCTGTATATCCCGTTGAACAGGAACTTGAAGGTCCCGTGCGGCTGGGCGCGGAAGGTGATCTCGGGTCCGAACAACATCAAGCGGCCCTGCCCGATCTTCGCCTCCGCCACCGCCACCCCACCTTCGAGATAGTGCTGGCCCCAGGCCCAGCCGCTGCGAAGGGGCGTGGCGGTCGGGAACCAGGCGACCGGAGTCACGCCGTGGAGGGCCGCGCTCGGCTTGAGCTCGAAGACCGGCGAGTTGTCGAAGAGGACATCCACGCCCTTGTTGACGCCCCAGGCGAGCGGGTGGGTGGTGTCCGCCTCCGCTCGCAGGACCGAGCCCGGCACGTAGTACTTGTCGCGTCCGAGGGCTTTTGGACCGGCAACCGTGCGCTCCACGAGGTGGTCTTCCACGAGGTCGAGGTGATGGCCGACCCGGGTCGAATCGCCGATCGCGATGGCCTTCCCTCCCGCCTCCACGAAAGCCTTGATCGCGGGAACGCTCTTCGCCACCGAATAGCGCCCGAGCCGGGGCGCGAACTCGCCCGCGCGCTCGGCCGAAGGCTGGCGCTGGTTGAAGAGACCCCCCGGGGGGCCGTCGTTTTCGGGCAGGATGCCGTCCGCGAAGATGAGCACGTCGTACTTCGCGTTCAGATTCCCCGCGTCGATGGTCTGGGGATACACCTGCTCGACCGAGGCGAACTCGAACTGCTCGAGGATCCAGCGGATCCAGCCCGAGGGCATGCTGCCGCCATAGGTGTCGGCGAGGCCGATGCGCATGGCCCTGAGCTGGGTGGCCTCGGCGGGCTTCGATCCCGACAGCACGCTGACGCCCAGTTCGCTCGCGGCCTTCGTCACCACGGGGGTGGACGCGGCGGTCGCCGGGATGTAGTAACCGCCCGCGGCCGGACCGGAGGTGATCCGATGAACCTCGCCGCCCGCCTTCAGCACCCGGTTCGCGACCAGGACGGAATCGTTCTGGCTCGCGGGAAGGATGTAACCACCAGCGCCCGGAACAGCGAGCGTCGCGGCCTGCGGCTTCAGGAGGTTGCCCGGGTCGATCCGCTCGAACGGTCCCTCGAAGCCGTCGAGAACGCGGTCGAACACGACGCCCATCTGGTAGGCGAGGGTCCAGCCGGCGTTGTCATAGGGTGGAATCGGGGGACCGCCGGGCGAGGCGAAGTCGTTCGGATGATCCTGGGGCTCGAACATGTCGATGACGTGGGGACGGAAGGCCTGGGCGGTCTTCACCACCAGCGAACCCTTCGGGTAGCTCTTCCCCTGAACCGTGAAGTCGGCGGTGGCGCGATGAACGATGATGCCCGAACGCTGCAGGGCGTTGATGAACTTCACCGCGGTCGGGAAGTCCGCCTGGTTCGTGGGAATGATGTAGCCCCGCGGATCACGGTCGGCGGGCTTGCGCAGCTCGTCGAAATACTTCACCGGCACCACCGGGGACCGCCCCCCGGCGTTCGCGGCGAAGAGCCCCCCGGGGGCCATGGCCGGGTTGATGGTGGAGGCGGGGCCCGAGGGCGCCCGCATCTCCTTGTCGGCCACCGCGCGAACCGCGTCGATGTCCTTCGGC
>DAORUA010000414.1:0-3438 GCA_035432945.1 Vicinamibacteria bacterium
GTCCCGAAGCAGTTCCTGCCTCACCATCGGCCCGAGCGCCGCCTCCGCGCGATACCGGCCGTTGTTCGCGGTGAGCCGGACCGAAAAACCAGGGTTCGAGAGCGCGTCCCTCATCGCGGCATCGATCGGGAACTTGAGGTACTGGACCGCCGCCATCTTCTCGTCGTTGCTGAAGCCGGCCTCGAAGATCCCGGCGGACCGCGCCGGCCCGGCCTCGATCACGATGCCGCCGGCGTCGAACCCCTGGAAATGGTTGACCGCCTCGATCGCCTGGTCGTGCGGCATCTCCGCGATCCCGGGGATCTCTATGAACAGGGTCGCGGAGAGTTCGCCCGCCCCCGGAATCAGGTTCTGGTACGCGTCGATCTCGTCCTGGATCCTGCGATCGTCCACCAGCCGCTCCGTCCGCACCATCTCGTGGATCTGAAAGAGAACGGTCTGTCGGTTCTCGAAGACCAGGCTCAGATTCGGACCCACTTCGAGCCGGCGATTCTTCTTGAGCGCGATGATCTCCGCGCGCATCGCCTCCCGAACCTTCTCGTACTCCGCGATGTTCCGGATGTCCTCGAGCTCGATCTTTCGCATGGCCTCTTTTCGCTCTCAGTGTTCTTCGGGGATTCCGTAGGCCTCGCGGAGGAGGGCGATGGGATGGACGGGCTTCTTGCCGCTCGCCTCTTCGATCTGCAGCGCCGACAGCGAGCAGTCGGTGCAGGACACCTCGGGGGCGGCCGCCGCCATGGCGTCCGCCGCCTTCTTCGCGAACTGCATGGAAATCGGGAAATATTCCTTCTTCATCCCCCAGGTGCCGTCCATGGCCGTGCACTTCTCGACGACGCTCACCGTGGTGCCGGGAACGGTCTGCAGGACGTCCCTCGTCTTGAAGCCCATGTTCTGCGCGCGGAGGTGGCAGGGCATCTGGTAGGAGACACGCCCGGGCGCCTTTCCGGGAAAGTCGGTGTCGAGGGTTCCTTCGGCCTTGCGCGAGGCAAGGTATTCGAAGACGTCCATGGTAGCGGCAGCCACTCTCTTCGCGTCGTCACCGGGCACGAGGAGCGGATACTCGTTCTTGAGTACGTAGGAGCAGGTGGGCTGGGGAACCACGATCTTCTCCCCGCGCGCGGCGGCGGCCTTCAGCGACTCGACGTTCTTCCGTGCGTTCTTCCGTGCGCCCTCGATGTCTCCGCCGTCGAGGAACGGCATGCCGCAGCACACCTGCTCGGGGCACTTCACCGCGCAGCCGTTCCTCTCCAGGACCGAGACCACGTCGCGACCGACCTGCGGCTCGTTGTAGTTCACGGAGCAGGAGTAGAAGAGGGTGACGCTGGTCCTCGGATGCGCCGGATTCGTCCCGCGGGCCGACATCCAGCTCGCGAACGTCCGCCGGTGGAAGGTGGGCAGCCGGCGCGACTTCTCGATGCCGAGCACCTTTTCCATCACCGCGCGATGCGGCGGAAACGAATTGGCCCAGTTGGAGAGGGGCGCGGTGGCGCTTCCGATCGTGCCCACGAGATCGACGTCGCCGAGGGCCCGATCCTGCAGGGTGATCCCCTCGTGCTTTGCCCTCGCGGCCTTGGCCCGGAGCATCAGTCGCGGGAAGTCGATGTTCCACTTGTGGGGCGGGGTGTAGGGACAGTGGTTGAAGCAGAGCTTGCACTGCCAGCAAAGGTCGACGATCTTCCGGTAGTCGGCGGAGGTGATCTTCGATATGTCGCCGTCGTTCTTGTCCACGCAGTCGTCGAGCATGAAGTCGAACGGGGTGCAGAGCCGGTAGCAGCGGCGACAGCCGTCGCACAGTTCGGTGACGCGCTCGAGTTCCTTCTCGACCGCCTTCGCGTCGTAGTACTTCGGATCGTCGAAATCGAAGGTCATGGTTCGCTCCTCTGCCTGCCGGCGGGGTCGCACGGGACGGGCGGACCGGCCCGTACAACCCCAGGGTCTCTTGCGGCGGGCCGGGCGGGCCCGGCCCCTACAGTTCCTTCAGGGCCTCGATGGCCTTGTTGAAGCGGCCCGCGTGGGAGCGCTCGGCCTTCGCGAGGGTCTCGAACCACTCCGCGATTTCCGCGAAGCCCTCCTCTCGCGCGGTCTTCGCCATGCCGGGGTACATCTGGGTGTACTCGTAGGTCTCGCCCTCGGCCGAGGCCTTGAGGTTCTCCTTGGTGCCGCCAATGGGGAGATGGGTCGCGGGGTCGCCCACCTTCTTGAGGAAATCGAGATGGCCGAACGCGTGGCCGGTCTCGGCCTCGGAGGTATCGCGGAAGAGGCCGCCCACCTCGGGGTAGCCCTCGATGTCGGCCACGCGCGCGAAGTACAGGTAGCGGCGGTTCGCCTGGCTCTCGCCCGCGAAGGCGTCCTTGAGGTTCTGGTGGGTCTTGGAGTCTTTGAGATCCATGATGGTTTCCTTCGTTGATGTGTGTTTTCGGTTGCTTGAACTAAGAAGCCCGTGAGGACAACTCTCGTTGGGAAGAGATGCGCACCGGCCGCCCGGGCACACGCCGTGGACCTCGACTTGGTGGCCGACAATGGCGTCGTTGGTCGCGCGTTGGGCCCGCTGTTCGATGGCCCGATCGACCGAAGCCGGGAGGTCGCTGACCCGGTCGCAGGAGGTGCATCCACTGGGGATTTTATCGCCCCGACTCAGCCTGTCAAGGCAGGCGATAATCAGGCATGGCCACCGCTTTGGCGTGCATGGACGATCTGATGTTCCTTTCGAGGATCATGGAGGCGACGAAGGCCCTTTCCGTCCCGCTGCGATCCCTCAAGACCGCGGACAAGCTCATAGCCGCGTGCCGCGAGAGCGGCGGCGCGGTGGTGTTCCTCGATCTCGGCGACCGGCGCCTCGACGCCATCGCCCTCGCCCGCGCGATCCGCTCCGCCGACCCGTTGGTCACCGCCACGATCTACGCGTTCGTTTCCCACGTGAACGAGGACCGGATTCAGGCGGCCGGCGCCGGCCTCTTCGACCAGATCTTCTCCCGAGGGCAGTTCGTCCGGGTGCTGCCGGAACTCCTGGGCCAGAAGCCCCCCCAATAGGCCTCAGCTCTTCTTCGGCTCTCCCATGAGCACGAAGAACTCCACCTGCACCTTTTCGTCATCCTCGGCGGAAAGTTCCCGCTCCACCGCCGCGGAGTCGAAGGTGGTGATGGCCTCGATGAAGCTCTGCAGGTCGTTCTGGACCAGGACATCGGCGCGGGTCCAGACCACGGCCGCGGGCATGGGAACCCGGTCGAGGAAGTCCGCGAACGAGTCGATGAAGGCGTCCCAGTTCTTCCCGAACTTCGCGGGGAAGTCGAAGGCGTCGGCCGCCGCGGCCAGGAACGTGATCTTGTCCCGGGCGCGGTCGCCCGCGATCATATGGAGAGAGAAGCCGGCGCCCTTCAGCTTCTGAACCACCTCCGCGGCCTTCGCCGTCTCCACCACGTGAATGGACCTTCCCCGAAG
>DAORUA010000415.1:0-3434 GCA_035432945.1 Vicinamibacteria bacterium
AGGCGATGGACGTCTTGCCCACACCGCCCTTACCGGTGAAGAAGAGGAAACGCGGGGGACTCTCGAGGAACTTCATGGGATGCCTCCCTGGCCTCAGCAGCACTTGCTGCCGGAGCAGCAACTCTCGGCGGGTGCTGCCGAGGCGGCGAGACCCGGCAGACCGGCCCAGCGGGCGAGCTCGGCGCGGCGCGGATAGCGGCCGGCGAGGGCCACCTCGCCATCGACCAGAACGAGAGGCAGCCCTTCCGCCCCCGAACGCTCGAGGAAACCCTTGACCGCGGGATTGTCGGCGAAGGCCACGGGCTGCTGGCCGAGGTTGAAGCGCTCCACCGTGGCCCCCTGCGCCCGGGCCCAATCGACGTCCGCGGAAAAGTTGACGAGCGATTGGTCAACGTCGACGCCGCAGACGCCGGTGCTGCAGCAGAGCACGGGATCGAACACCTGAATGGCTTTCATTGGACACCTTCCTGAAACATGGGGCCGTGGCTCATCGGGCCCTCCGCTTTTCCGGCCTGGAGGACGACTCGACCCGAAAGGACAAAGGACGCGCCTTCGGGCGGACGCGTCCCATGACCACCGGGGGCAGCACCCCCGGGGCCACCTTCGAGCCCGCGCGAAGGTCGACGCACTGCTCCGGATTCCCGGAGCAGCACTCCTCGGTGAGGTAGGCCACGAGATCGAGCATCAGCGGAATGTTGGCGCGGTAGCGCAGGTACCGGCCTTCCTGCTCGACTTCGAGCAACCGGGCCTGGGTCAGGGCCTTCAGGTGGAACGAGAGATTCGTGGGCGGGACGGAGACCGCCGCGGCGATGTCTCCGGCCACCATGCCCGAAGTCCCCTTCTTCACCAGCAGGCGGAACACGTCCAGCCGCACGCCCGACGACAGGGATTCGAAGACCGAAGTGGCGATCCGCTTTTCCACGACCCAACTATACAACTATTGTTGAAGAGTCGTACAGTGCCTCTACAAATTTCTTCGGGGCGGCACCAGCAGATCGCCGAAGAGCAAACCCGCCACCAGGGTGGTGAGCAGGACCACCAGGGAGGAGGCGGAGTTGATCCCCTGCATCACCTGGCCGTCGAACACGAAGAAGACGCTGCGAAAGCCCACGCTGCCGGGGACGAGGAGCAGGATCCCCGGGGTGCGCACGAGGGCGCTCGGCTTGTTCTTGAGCCGGGCGAAGAGGTTGGACGAAGCACCCACCACGAGGCCGGCGAGGAAGACCCCGAAGAGCGGGCCGAACGACTCGCTCCCCACCCGGGCCGCGGTGTAGCCGAGCACGGCCGCGCCCATGACCAGCCACCGATGCCGCTTGTGCGGGCGGAGCAGGAGTGAATAGGACAGGGCGCCGCAGAGAAGGGCTATGACCTCGATCCACACCGGGCTTTCCGCGAGACGCACGGAACGCAGGGGCACGTGGAGAGCCTTCGCGACCTCGCTCCCCGCCACCGCCCCAAAGGTGAGCTTGAGGAGGACGGTGAGGGAGCCGGCGAGGCGCGCCACCCCGGAGACGAGATGCTGGCTCGACAGCTCGGAGACCGCGGTGGTGAGGGTGAGGCCGGGCAGGAACACCACGATCGCGGCCAGGGTCACGGACTGCAGGGACAGGGGCAGGATGTAAGCACTCGCCAGGGTGGCGAGCAGGGTGGAGAGGAACGCGGCCAGGGCCTCGAGGCCGGGCCGAAGATTCGCGTACCGTTTCGAGAGGACGAGGAGCCCCCCGGTGAGCGCGCCCACCAGCGCCGCGGCCACGATGTCGGTGGGCCGGGTCTTCAGCATGGCGGCGACACTCGCCGCCGCGAAGGCGAAGCCCGCGATCGTGGACTTGACCTTCACCGGCTCGGGCACGATGGCGCGCAGGCTCTGATAGCCGTCCGCGACACTCATCTTCCCGTGGAAGACCTTCTCCGCGACTTCGTCGGTGTCGACCAGGCGCCGCAGATTCGTCTCCCCCGGCGACAGGCGCAGCACCTCCGACACGCGTTGCTCGGAAGCCTCAGGATGCCTCACATCGCGGAAAGACAGCAGGATCCCGGTGGGGCTCGACCAGATCTGAGTGTCGAGGCCGAGCTTGTGCGAGAGCGACTCGACCGAGGCCTCGAGCCGGGTGGTGGTGGTGCCGTACTGGTGCAGCCGCTTCGCCAGCTCGCTCAGGAAGCGGAGCCGGATGTCCGACCACAACTCGCCCGGCGATCTCGGGACGGGCGAGAGGTCATCGTCGCGAAGCTCGAGCGCCCCCGCAGGAGGGGCGCCATTCGGCATCATGCCCACGCCCGCTCAGTGCTCGAAGAGATTCTCGTAACCCATGAGGTCGAGCTCGGACATGAGGGGGATGGCCCGGAAGCACTCCGCCGCCAGTTCGGTCCGGCCTTCGCGGGCCAGCATCATGGCCAGCTTGTCCATGATGCCGTGGAGCAGGGTGACGTCGGCGGTCGCGTACTTGAGCTGGGCCGGGGAGAGATCCGAGCGAGACCAGTCGGTGCTCTGCGACGTTTTGTCCATCTCGACATCGACCAGTTCGAGGGCCACGTCCTTGAGGCCGTGGCGGTCGGTGTAGGTGCGGACGAGCTTGCTCGCGGTGCGGGTGCAGAAAATCGGGGCCATGCGGATCCCGAGATGGTGGCGGATCGCGGCCACGTCGAAGCGCGCGAAGTGGAGGATCTTCACGATCCCCGGTTCTTCGAGCAGCCGCTTGAGGCGCGGCGCTCCGGAGGCGGCGGGAAGCGGCGCCCTTCGCCCGGGGGTGGGAGGAATCTGGACCAGCACGGCGCGGCGCGCGCGGTCGCAGAGCTGGACCACGCACAGCCGGTCGCGCAGGGGATTGAGGCCCATGGTCTCGGTGTCGACCGCGACTTCCTTCTGGGTGAGGTAGTGCTGGAGCTGCTCTTCGGTGAGATCGCCCTGGGCAATCGAGGGAGTGACGTCGGGAGGTTTCTGAGCCATGTCTGATTCTCCTATGAGGACCGGGCTTTCGCCCCCGGGCCCGGCTACCGTCCCCGCTTCGGCATGCGGTCCCATGGCTTGGCGGGCTTCTTCGCCGCCCTGGGCTTCTTCTCGAATTCCCGGGGAGCCTCCGGACGCTCGCGCCGCTCGGCAAGGTGCACGGCGGAACGCTCGGTCCGCGCGACGGTGCGGGCGCGGTGCTTCAGTTCCAGCACCACCACCGTCTCGATGTGCGGCGTGTGCGGAAACATGTCGACGGGCTGCACCAGGGTCGCGCGGTAGCCGGCGTCGAACGCGAGGCGCATTTCGTCCATCAGGGTCTCGGGGTTGCAGGAGACGATGACGAGCTTGCCCGGCGCGAGCTTGCGAGTCAGCGTGCGCATCACCTGCTCCGGGCAGCCCGAGCGCGGCGGGTCGATCACCGCGGCGTCCCATTCCTGGCGGGCCAGGTGCTCGATCGCGTCCTCGACCTTGCTGGGCGTGAGCCGCA
>DAORUA010000416.1:0-3432 GCA_035432945.1 Vicinamibacteria bacterium
CCTCGGGTGAAAGCATCCTGACCAGCGCAGCCGGGCTCTTCGCGGTGGCGGTCGGAGGCGCGGGCTCGGTCCTAGGATTCCTCTTCCTCGGGCGGTTCATGCGCAAGTGCCCGAAGTGTAAGTCGGACACGATCCTCCTCGACGAGCTCGCCGACAACGCGCACTTGAACGAGACGCAGGAGTTCGAGGAGAGCATCGGCTCGGTGAACTACAAGGTCTACGTCTGTCCGGGCTGCGATTTCACGCGCACCGTCGCGAGCGCGAAATGGTTCTCGGGTTACAGCAGCTGTCGGGGGTGCCAGGCGCGGACCATGAAGAGCACGTCGACGACGCTGACCTACGCCACCGAGGACCACGGTGGCACCGTGCAGGTGAACGAGTCCTGCGTGCGCTGTCCCTACACGGGGGAATACACCCGGTCGACGCCGCGGAGGACGCGCTCTTCGTCCTCTTCCTCGGGAGGCTCCTCGTTCGGCGGCGGCCGCTCGCGTGGTGGCGGCGGAGGCTCGAGTTGGTGAGGTGAAAGGCTGCGCTAGCCGCGGAAAGGATTCAGGATCTCGACTCCGGTCCACGACACATGCCGGACATTTCGCGTGACCAGAATGAGGTTGTTCACCCGCGCCGTCGCGGCCATCATGGCGTCGATGGGCGAAGCGGTCCGCGTGCTGATCAGAACGCCCCACTCTTCGGCGATCTGGAGATCGATGGGCAGGATCCGGTCCCCGTGCTGCCGCACGACGGTTGAGAGCCATCGATCAGGGGCGGCCGCCTGACGTGCATCCCGGCCCCGAAGAATCTGAATGCCACGCCTGATCTCTCCGATGGCCAAGACACTCAGATAGATCGCCTCGTCTGGGACGCCGGCGAACCACGCGGCCACGCCCGCATTCATCCGCGGGCCTTTCCGGATTTCGGAGAGAACGTTCGTGTCGACGAGGTACGTCACAGCGCGAGCGGCCGTGGTCGAGCCTTCGTTCGTTTCAAATCCCGAGCCAAAAGACCCGGCGGCATGGCGAGGAGGAGACCCTTCAGCGACGTCTTCCGAGTTCTGGACTCAGTCGCCTTCTCGAGGATCGCACGGTGCTCGGCTTCCACGGACCGCCCGTTCGCCGCCGCCTGAAGGCGGAGCGTGGCCACGATCCTGGGATTGACTTTCCGAACCACGAGCTGGGCCATGGTGAAAATGCTATCAGTGATAGCACCTGACACGGAAGGCCTTCAAACGGCCGAAGGAGTCGTGCGTTGTGTCCTGCCTGTTCAGTCCGTGCACCTCTGCACACACTGAAGGGCCTCGGCTTACGCCCTGGCCCGGCGTCGTTCTACCCGCGTGGCCGCTTGGGCTTCGCGCCTCGCAGGGACAGGCTGGCGCGCTCGGGGCTGGCCCATCCGCGTATGCTTCCGAGCAGAAGGGTGGGCACATGTCCTATCAAGGAACGACAGGCGGACTGGTCCTGGCCGCGCTCCTCGCGGTCCCCGCGATGGCTTCGTGGTCCGGCCAGGCAGCAGCGCCCGGCAAGAAGTCCACCGCGCAGTGGATCGCTCAACTGAAAGGGGGACGGACACCGGAGGCACGGGTGGAGGCGGCCCAATCGCTGTGTGACGTCCTGGCCGACAAGAAGGATCCGACGGGGGTGAAGCCGCTGATAGCGGCCCTGGCGGACCTCGACGCGCATGTCCGTTACGCATCCGTGGATGCGCTGGCCTGCCTCGAGGACCCGCGCGCGGTCAGCCCCCTGATCGCGGTAAGCCTCCACGACCGCAACCCGGGCGTGCGCGAGTTCGCTGCAAACGTGCTGGGACACGGATTCAGCACGAACGCGGATACGGTCATCGCCTTGATGGCGGCTCTCAAGGACCGCAACGCGGCCGTGCGCTCGATGGCCGCGGGCGGGCTGCGTAACATCAATGACCCGCAGGCGCTCGACGCCCTCGTCGAGGCACTCCGCGATCCCGACCCGGGAGTGCGAGGGGATGTGGCCCGAGCTCTGGGCAGTCTCAAGGACCCTCGGGCGGCGGACCCGCTCATGGGGCTTCTCAAGGACGCTCATCCGGTAGTCAGGATCGGCGCGATTCGCGGGTTGGGCGATCTCTCCGACCGCAGAGCCATTGCGCCGATGAGAGCCGCGTTGAAGGACCCGGATGCCGGCGTGCGCATGGCGGCCGCGGACGGGCTGGGAATCATGAAGGACGCGGCATCCGCAAAGGACCTGCGGACTTTGACCCGCGATCCGGACGCCTGGGTTCGGTGGCGGGCCGGCAAGGCGCTCTTTGAGCTGGGCCTTGGAGAAGAGCCGCATGCGCCGGGCGGCTGGCCGCCATCGTCGAGCGAGCCCAGGAACCCGGGGTTCCCACCCGACGATGGCGGGCCGGATGGCTCGAGCTCAGCGGCGCCTTCAGCGAGTCGCGTGACCCGGCCAACGGCGAGCGATGGGTCCTGGGCTCCTCCCGCCAATGCGGTCCGGGTTGCCGGCGCGATCAAGATGCCAAGGCTCCTCTCGAAGGTGGTGCCCGAATACCCGGAACAGGCCCGCCTCGATGGCGCCTCGGGCATCGTCGTGGTCGAAGCTCTGATCAACACAAAAGGGGAGGTGGAGGCGTGCCACATTCTCCGAGGGATCGCGGGCCTGGACCAGGCGGCGCTCGACGCGGTTCGTCAATGGACCTACGAGCCGACCTCTGTTGGCGGAAAGCTGGTCCCGGTGATCGTCACTCTCACCATCAATTTTCAGCCCTGAGGGCTCAATTGACAATAGTTCTTGTCAATTGGCGCGAACTCGGGTACAGTCCCGGCCCGTGGTCAGCGTCCACCTCGTCAATGATCCCCGCCAGGCGGCCATGCTGGCCGCTCCCCTGCGCCAGCAGATCCTCGAAGCGCTGGCCGAACCGGGCTCGGCCTCGACCATGGCTCGCACTCTCGGGCTCCCCCGCCAGAAGGTGGCCTATCACGTGCGCCAGCTCGAGGAGCATGGCTTCGTCGAGCTGGTGCGCGAGGAGAAGCGTCGCGGCTGCACCGAGCGCATCGTGCGGCGGACCGCCCAGTACCTCGTCGCCTCCCCCAACGTGCTCGCGCCGGGGATGGACCCGAAGAAGCTCAAGGACAAGTTTTCGAGCAGCTACCTGATCGCCCTCGCCTCGCGCATGGCGCAGGAGGTCGGCGAGGCGCAGGCCATCGCCGAGAAGGCAGGAAAGCCCCTGCCCACCCTCTCGACCGACGTCGAGATCCGCCTGCGTTCGCCGAAGGAGCGCGCGGCCTTTGGCGAAGAGCTGCTCGAGGCGATCGCCCGGCTCGCCGCGAAGTACCACGACGAAACCCACCCCGACGGCCGGACCTACCGGCTGGTCGTCGCCGCCCACCCCATCCGTTCCACCAGGAGAAAGTCATGACCGACAAGAAGCCGGAGCGAACCCTCGAGTTGCACGTGGACATCGACG
>DAORUA010000417.1:0-3403 GCA_035432945.1 Vicinamibacteria bacterium
GGATCTCGCCGCTCGAAGGCTTGAGAAGGCCGGCGATGGCGGAGAGGAGCGTCGACTTTCCCGCCGCGTTGGGTCCGACGAGAGCCACGCGCTCCGAGGCATCGACGGCCAGGGATACGCGGCGCACCACGTCGCGCGACCCGCGGCGGACGCTCAAGTCCGCGATCTGGAGAAGGGGGGAATCGCTCACGCCCGCTCCGAGCGACGCAGGATGTGAATCAGATACGGCGCGCCGGAGAGCGACGTGATCGCGCCCAGGGGGAGGTCGTAACGATCGGAGACCGCCCGCGCGGCCAGATCCGAAAGGACCACGAGAATCGCGCCGGCCAGGAAGGCGGCGGGGAGGAGCCGGGACGATCGGGGCCCAACCAGGCCCCGCATCGCGTGAGGCGCCATCAGCCCCACGAAGGGAACCGAACCGGCGATCGAGGTGGTGGCGCCCGAGAGCAGGGCGGCGAGGGCGAGGAGCAGGAGGCGCATCCGCGGCACGTTGAGCCCGAGCGCCCTCGCCTCCAGGTCGCCGAGGAGGAGCAGGTCGAGCGGTCGATGGAGGGCGGCGGCGGCGAGGCAGGCGGGAATGACCAGGGCGGCCGCGATTCCCAGGTGGACGAAGCCTCGTCCCTCCAGACCCCCGGCGAGCCAGAAGAACACGGTGCGGACCCGGAACTCCTCCGACGCGATGAGCACGATGGAGGTGATGCCCGAGAGAAACGCGGACACCGCGAGGCCGGTGAGGATCAGGGAGGTGAGCGACGACGAGCGCATGTTCTCGGCCACGAGGTAGACGATGAGCGCCGCTCCCAGAGCGCCCACGAAGGCCGCGGCGGGAAGGGCGAGGAAGACGTCGAACGACCAGCCGAGCTTCACCGCGATCACCGCGCCCAGGGCGGCGCCCGAGCCCACTCCGAGAAGAGAGGCGTCGGCCATCGGGTTCTGGAACACGGTCTGGAGCAGCGCTCCGGTGAGAGCGAGCCCGCCGCCGATGAGCGCGGCGAGCAGCACGCGGGGGAGGCGTATCTCGCCCAGGATGATGGTGCGCGCCTCATCGAGCGCGGGCGCCAACGACAGACCAAGGCCCCGGAGTCCCTCGGTCACGAGCTCGACCGGGGTGTAGCGCACCGCGCCGAGGCACAACGCCGCGGCGATCGAGAGGACGAGCCCGAGTGCGAGCAGGCCCATCACCCTGGCCGCGCTCATTCTGGGAACCGGTCCGGGTGGAGCGCCCTGGCCATGAACTCGCAGGAGGCCGCCGCATGATGATTGAGCGCCACCAGGAGTTCGGTCGGCATTTCGACTACGTGGCCCGCCTTCACCGCCCGCATCCGCGAGAGCAGGGGATGCTCGCGGATCTCCTTCGCGGTGGTGGTGTGAGAGCCGATGAAGAGCCAGTCCGGATCGAGGCCGTAGGCTCTTTCCGCGCCCAGCGGCGTGATCCCGCTGATCCCGGCGAGGGCCGCCGCGTTCTCGCCTCCGCCGCAGCGGATGAGCGCGTCGAACGCGGTCTTCGAGCCCGCGGTGAAGCCGCTCGCCCAGTACAGGAGCCGGGGACGCGGCGTTCCCTGGAGGCGTCCGCCGATGTCGCCGAGACGGGCGTCGAAATCCGCGGCGAGCTTCGCGGCCCGCGCCTTCTCGCCCACCACCTCGCCAAGATCCAGCAGCGCCCGCTTGAAACCCTCGAGGGAGTCGAGGCCGGTCATCCGGTGAACCCTGAGACCCGACTGCCGGAGGGCTCTCAGGACATCGGCGTCCGTGTACTCGGAGACCACGACGAGGTCGGGCCGGAGCGCGATCAGGCGCTCGACATCGACCTTGGGAAACCGGGCGACGAAGGCCGGGATGCGGCCCGCCGCGTTGGAGGTGCCCGCCTCGTCGACGAGCGCGGTGACGGCGACGAGGCGTTCGAGGGGAAGGATGTCGGCGAGGATCTCATCCGAGGCGAGGTTCAAGGACGCGACGCGCTGGGGCGCCGCGCCCGTCTGCGCTCTCGTCGGGTTCGCGGTTCCGAGCAGGACCGCGACCAGCAGCAGCAGGTTTCGCATCGCCGCCTACCGGGCGCTGTCCAGGGAGAGGCTGATCCGGAAACGCCGGGGCAGCGCCGCGTATCCCAGCACTTCCTGATATTCCGCGTCGGTCGCGTTCTCCACGGTGGCGAGGATCCGCGCATGGGGGCCCACTCGAAGCGCTCCTCGCAGGTCCAGGCGCATGAAGCCCGGGTTTTCCATGAGCCCGATGCCGAGGAAGTCCGAATCGACGCGATCGCCGACCCCCACGATCGTGGCCGCGAGCATCGCGCGGGCGAGGGTCGCCTCCGCGGTGATCGAACCCTGATGCCGGGGCCGCCGGCGGAGCCGCTGGCCGGGCGCCAGTTGCGGATCGGTGCTGGCGCTGGTCACGACCTCGCTGTCCTGAAAGGTGTAGTGCGACACCACGCGCAGATGGGACGAGGGCCGCCACTCCCCGGAGACCTCGACCCCGCTGGCCCTGGTTTCGCCCAGGTTCTCGTAGGTGCCGATGAAGGGCGAGTACGACACGATCCGATAGGCGATCTGGTCGAGGTACTGGTGGTGGAACCAGGTGGCCGAGAGCTTCACGCCGTCGCCGAGGCGGAGATCGAAGCCGGCGTCGTACGTGCGCGCCCGCTCCGGCTCGAGGTCGGGATTCCCGAGCGCGTAGGACGATGTGCCGTAGCTCTCGAAGAAACTCGGCGCCTTGATTCCCGCGCCGCCGCTCGCCCGGAGAGTGAGATCGAGGCTCGGACCCCGGGTTGCGGCCCAGGCCGCCGAGGCATGGGGCACCAGGGTCGTGCCCGTGGAGCCGTTGTGCTCGGCGCGAAGACTGAGGGTGGCGAAGGCGCGCGAGGTGAGCGCGATCTGATCCTGCAGGAAGGCGCCGTAGCTCACCCGGGTCGGCGAAAGGGGCGTTTCGCCGACCGTGCCCAGGCGCCCGGTCTCCCGCTCGAGGTCGCCGCCCGCGGTGAGGGAGTGCGACCGGACCTGGCCCCGGATTTCGTAGGTGCCGAAGAGCCGGTCGGTCTCGTTCCGGTAGCCGGAGGGATCGGGAAAGTCGTACGAATCGAAGGCCGCGCGTTGCGAGCCGTAGATGGGTCGATAGGGGCCCGAGTCGAGGGGGTCCGTCGAGAGCTGGTCGTCGCGCTTGAATCCGAGGCGGGCCGAGTGGGAGAGGTTTCCGGAGCGGAAGTGGGACGCGAGGCTCGCGATCATGAGATCGCGCTCGTAGCGGGCGTCGAGGTCGGGCCGGCCGAAGGCCGTGGGTCCGGGCGTGCCGCCCTCGGAGGAATTCAGCCGGAACGACCCGAGGATCGATCCCTCTTCCTGGAAACGGCGCTCGAACGAGGCGGCCACGAGATTCGAACCGAAGTCGGCGTTCGGACCCTCGTTGTCGG
>DAORUA010000418.1:0-1557 GCA_035432945.1 Vicinamibacteria bacterium
CTCGAGTACGACGACGTCATGAACAAGCAGCGGGTGGCCATCTACGGCACGCGCCGCATGATCCTCGAGGGCAAGGAGACGCGGCAGTGGCTCCTCGATCTCTCCGAGGACGTGATCGACGCGTTCCTCGAGAACGCGCTCGATCCCAAGGTCTCGACCGAAGGCGCGAACCCCGAGGGCCTCTCGATCATGCTCCGCGACACTTTCGGCCTGAACGTGCCGGTGGAGGAGATCACGGGCACGCCCCAGGCCGAACTCTCGGCCTCGCTCAAGGCCCGGGCCAAGAAGGTCTACGAGGCCAAGGAACAACAGATCGGCCCGGAACTCATGCAGTTCCACCAGCGGGTCCTCCTCTTGCAGATCGTGGATGCCCAGTGGAAGGACCACCTGCTCTCGCTCGATCACCTGAAGGAAGGGATCAGCCTGCGGTCCTACGGCCAGCGCGATCCGCTGGTCGAGTACAAGAAGGAGTCGTACAACCTCTTCCAGTCATTGATGGACCGGATCGAGGAGGAGGCCCTGCGCTGGGTGTTCCTCTATCAGCCGGTGATGCGGCACGAGGAGCCGCTTCACCCGCCCATCGACATCACCCTGGAGGCGAACGACGCCCCGCCGCCCCTCCCCGAGCGTCGGCCCGACCCGGTCTCCACCTTCGGGAAGGCGCGCACCCAGCCGCGGAACCTCACCTTCACCAGTTCGGCCGACGCGGCGCCCCGCCAGTTCGCGGGTGCGGCCAAGCCCGAGGCGCAAGGCGGCAACGACGGCCTGGTCAAGACGGTCCGGCGCGAGGGCGTGAAGGTCGGCCGCAACGACCCCTGCCCCTGCGGCTCGGGCAAGAAATACAAGAAGTGCCACGGGACGGAGTAAGCGAAGGACCACGATGAATCGCCTCGAAACCCGCATCAGCGAAGGCCTCACCTTCGACGACATCGTCCTCGTCCCCCAGTACTCCGAGTGCCTTCCCGCCGAGGTGGACGTGGTCACCCGGCTTACCCGGTCCATCGTGCTGAACATCCCCATCGTGTCGGCGGCCATGGACACGGTGACCGAGGCGCCCCTCGCCATCGCCCTCGCCCAGGAGGGGGGGATCGGCTTCGTTCACAAGAATCTCTCCATCGACCTCCAGGCCGCGGAGGTGGACAAGGTCAAGCGGTCGGAAGCCGGGATGATCGTGGATCCGGTGACGGTGTCCCCCGACGCGCCGGTGTCCGACGCGCTGGCCCTGATGGCGAAATTCCGGATCAGCGGCGTGCCCGTCACCGACGGCGGCAAGCTCGTGGGCATCCTCACCAACCGCGACCTGCGCTTCGAGACGCGGACCACCCTGCGGGTCGCCGAGTTGATGACGCGCGACCCCCTGATCACGGTCCGGGTGGGAGCGACCCTCGACGAGGCCAAGGCTCTTCTCCACAAGCACAAGGTCGAGAAGGTGCTGGTGGTGGACGAGGGCAACAACCTCCGCGGCCTCATCACGGTCAAGGACATCCAGAAGCGGATCAAGTACCCCAACGCCTGCAAGGATTCGGCGGGCCGCCTTCGCGTGGGCGGCGCGGTGGG
>DAORUA010000418.1:1657-3384 GCA_035432945.1 Vicinamibacteria bacterium
CCGGGTTCCATCTGCACCACGCGCATCGTTTCGGGGGCGGGAATGCCCCAGGTGACCGCCATCGCGGGGGCGGTCGAAGCCTGCTCGGATGCGGGCGTCCCCGTGATCGCGGACGGCGGGATCAAGTTTTCCGGCGACATCACCAAGGCCCTCGCCGTGGGCGCGGACTCGGTCATGATTGGTTCTCTCTTCGCGGGAGCGGAAGAGAGCCCGGGCGAGGTGATTCTGCGCCAGGGGCGCAGCTTCAAGACCTATCGCGGGATGGGTTCCCTGGGCGCCATGAAGGACGGATCGAAGGACCGCTACTTCCAGGCCGACGCGACGCCCCTGAAACTGGTCCCCGAGGGTGTCAAGGGGATCGTCCCTTACCGCGGCCTCCTCTCCACCATCGTCCAGCAGCTCGTGGGCGGCGTTCGAGCCGGGATGGGCTACTGCGGGGTGCGGTCCATCCGCGAGCTTCAAACCAGGACCCGCTTCACCAAGCTCTCCGTGGCCGGCCTCAAGGAAAGCCACGTGCACGACGTCGTGATCACCAAGGAATCGCCCAACTACCGAGTGGAGTGACATGAACATCACGGGCCGAACCTTTCTCGCCGCGGCGACCCTGACCATCTGGGCCTGCGGCGCGCCCGACCCGCTGCTGTCATTCCTGGACGACGAGTCCGGCCTCTCCTTCACTCACCCGCCGCGGTGGACGGTCGGATTCGCGGAGCAGGCCGGCCTGCGCTACCGGTACCTGACCGCGCCGAAGGTCGGCGACGACACGGAGGCGCTCTCCGTCACCCTGATCGCGCCCACGCCCGCGGCCTCCGCCGACGCCGTGGCCGCCGCCTACCTCTCCGGAGCCTTTGGGGTGGTCGTGACCCCCGGGCGCGAGGGCGCCGTCACCTGGACCTTCAAGGACCAGGCAGGCGTCAGTTCCAGGCTCAGGGTCGCTCCCGTCGGGCCGGGACGCTTCATCGGAGCCTGGGCCCGCGGTTCGGATGCGGCCATGAAGCGCTACCAGGAGCGCATCGACGTGCTCATGGCCTCTCTCCGGCTCGAGAACGCCTCCGACTGGCCCGAGGAGCGCCTCGCGGGAATGGCCGTGCGGGCCGCGTCCTCGTGGACCCGCGGCAGCCGGCTTTCCAACGCCACCAACGCCAGCATGCAGTTCAAGTCGCCGCCGCTCTTCGTCGACAAGGGGACGGATACCATCCACGGCTTCGTCACCCTGACCAAGGAGCCGGTTCCCCCTCCGGGCGATCTCGAGGCCTTCTTCAAGATGGTCAGGAGCCGCGCCTCGGACACGGTCGCCCGCCTCGACCATGCCGAGTGGGCGCCCACGCCGGGCATCGACCGCCCCGCCGGCTACGCCGATTACCTGCGCAGCGGCACGCCGCTCACTTCCACCCGCATCCGCCGATGGATCACGGTGAAGAACGGTGTGGGACTGACTTTCACCTGTGAGGCGCGCGCGGACGCTTTCGAGCGCCTCGATCCCTGGTGCCGCCGGATGGCCCCGACCGTTCGCTTCGAGTAGCGGACGGCCGCAAGTGGATCCCGGCTTTCGCCGGGATACGCAGGGCGTTTGACTTCCTCAGCGCCCTGCTACTTCGCGGGCGCCACCACGATGGCGCCCACCTCCGCGGTGCCCGAGGGCTCGACGCAGCAGAGGAACGGGTACTCGCCAACCCGGTCGAAGGTCACGTCCACTTCCAGCGGTTTCGAGGCGCGCACGCGCTTCT
>DAORUA010000419.1:0-3356 GCA_035432945.1 Vicinamibacteria bacterium
CAGGCTCACCAGTAGAAACGGGGGCAGAAAGCCATCGAAGAACCCGAGCACGGCCGACGAGACCCAGGTGATCGGGAAGATCCAGTAGAGGGCGGCCAGGGAAAGGGCGGTGCGCGGGTCGCCCCGAAAGACCCGGAGCAGGACGAGCACGGCCAGCAGGTCGCCCAGGACCGCGGGGAACTTGACCGCGAGGTTCTCGGCCTCGGCGCCGCGGTAGGGCCGCGGCTTCGAGGTGAAGAAGCGCCAGGAAGCGCCCCAGGCGGCGAGGCCGAGCGGCGGGTAGTCGATGGGAAAGTCGCGGCCCTTGAACGACACTTCGTGCCGCGGCTTCTTGGCGAGGAGCTGCGGAACGAAATCGCCGGGCGGCACAGACTCGGGCCCGCCGTAGACCTGGGTCGCCCCGGCGTTGGCGGTCTCGCTCGCCCACGCCTTCCAGTACTCGGTGTCCCAGGAACCGTGGGAGGAGACGAAGTACAGGCGCAGGATCAGGCCCAGACCGAAGGCCGTGAGCGCCCACAGCAGGGTGGCCTGGCTCAGGGTCTTTCGGGTTTCAATCAGCATGCGCGGGTCGTGGCCGAGGAGGTTAACCTCGTTGCTCGAGACCATGCTCCCACGAGGATCGAAGCTTCGGCTCTGCGTCGGCGTCCTGGCTGCCCTGGGCCTCGGCGGTTGCGCGAAGACAGACGAGACGAGCGGCGAGAGCTCGAAACCGCCCGTGGTGCGGCCCTCGATTCTCCTCGTGACCCTGGACACCACCCGGGCCGACGCGCTTGGACCCGACGCCGCGGGAATCGAGACGCCAGGCTTCAACGCCCTGGTCGCCCGGGGACGCCGCTTCACCCGGGCGTACGCCACGGTTCCCGAGACTCTGCCCTCGCACACTTCGATGATGACGGGCCTCTACCCCGCCGGACACGGAATCCACGAGAACGGTCGCGCGCTGCCCGCGGAACAGGGGCTCCTGGCCGAGCGCCTTCAGCAGTCGGGCTACCGGACCGCCGCGTTCGTCTCCTCGTTCGTCCTCGCGCGCCGCTTCGGCCTCGGCCGCGGCTTCGAGACCTACGACGACGTGGAGAGCGCCGAACGCTCGTCCCGGGAAACCACGGACCGGGCGATCGAGTATCTCCGCGGGCCATCGGAAAAGCCGCGGCTCCTCTGGGTCCACTACTTCGACGCGCACGCGCCCTACGCGCCAGAAGAGCCCTTTCGCGCGCGCTACCCCGGGAACCCGTACCTGGGCGAGGTCGCGGCCGTCGACGCGCAGCTCCAGCGGCTGGTGGAGGCGTTCGAAAAGAGCGCTCCGGGGCCGATCGCGATCCTGGTCGCGGGCGATCACGGAGAGGGTCTCGGGGATCACGGTGAATCGCTGCACGGAAACCTGCTGTACGAGTCCACCATGCGCGTCCCTCTCGTCCTGGTGGGACCCGGTGTCGACCCCGGTGTCGTTGACACGCCGGTCAGCACGCGGCGCATCTTCGATACTGTCCTCAACCTCGCGGGCCTCGGCGGAACCTCGAGTCTGCGCGCCACGACCACGCCCGAGGTGGTCCTCGGCGAGGCCATGAAGCCCTTCCTGGAGTACGGCTGGCAGCCGCAGATCATGGCGGTGGACGGGGTCCACAAGCTGATCTTCGCGGGGAGGAACGAGGTCTATGACGTCGTGGAAGATCCCGCGGAGACCCGGGACATCGCCGCTTCGGCCTCTCTCTCGCGGGCCGCGCGGACGGCTCTTGCGGACTATCCGGTCCCCGCCCCGGGGCTCGCGAAAGCTCCTTCGAGTCTTTCCGAGGAGGACCGGAAGAAGCTCGCGAGCCTTGGCTACGTGAGTGCCGGTGCGGCCCCTGTGGTCCGCAAGGACGCTCCGAGACCGGTCGACATGGCGCCGCTCTTCGACGTGATCGAGAAGGCCTCCGATCTCTTCGTGCGCGGGGAATACGCGCGCGCCATTCCCCTGCTCGAACGGATCCGCGCGAAGGACGCCTTCAACCTCGACGCGGTTCTGCGCCTCGCCACCGCCCACTCCTCGCTCGGCCAGGAGGACGCGGCGATGAAGATGTTCGAGAAGGCGAGGGAGCTTTCGCCTCAGTCCGCGGACGTGCGGGCGTACTTCGCGCTCCACCTGGCCCGAGGTGCGCGCTGGGAGGAGGCGGTTCCCCTGCTGGAGAGAAGTGCGGCCGAATCGCCCGATCGCGTTCCCGTCCTCGAGGCCCTGGCCCGGGTTCGCGAACGACAGGGCCGGACGCGCGACGCCCTGGCCCTGTGGCAGCGGATTCACTCCCTGCGAAAGCCGGGCGCCCTCGAACTCGTGAAGGTGGGAGAGCTGGCCATGGAGGCGGAGGACACCGCCGCCGCCATCCCTGCCTTCGAAGCGGCGCGTCTCTCCCAGGGCCCCGCCTTCCGCCACCATCTGGAGCTGGGCGTCCTGTATCTGGCGGCCCGACGCTTCGAGGATGCGCGGGACGCGCTGGACCGCGTCTCCGCCCGGCACCCGGCCTACCCGATGGCGCTCTTCAAGCGCGCCCAGGTGAGCGTCCTGCTGCGCGAGCCGGATAGCACTTCGCGCATCGAGGCGGCGCGGCGTGGGGCGGACGCGGCCACGCGGGAGCTGATCGCGAGGGAACGGCTGTTCCAGGACGACCGTCGCTAGCAGGCTGCTGAAAATCACTATCTGCGGCCGTCATCCCGGCGAAAGCCGGGATCCACCAACCGCTACTTATTGGTGTATCCGTGGATTCCGGCTGCAGCCTGCCCCGGCGAAAGCCGGGGCCGGAATGACGTATGGAGTTCTTCAGCAGTCTGCTAGCGACCCAAGGTCGCCTGAAAAAGAAGAAGGCCCGGCGCTCCCCCGAAGGGGGTTCGCCGGGCCTTGACCAGGACCTTCCTGGTCGCTCGAGCTAGAAGCGCAAGCGGGCGGTGAGTTCCAGGCGGCGCGGATCGAAATAGCTCGCCGGCTGCCCGAACACGGACGAGTGCACGCTGGGCTGGTAGTTGTAAGGCGTCTGCTTGTTGAAGACGTTGAACACGTTCGCGACCAGCTGGAGCTTCAGGCGCTCCGTCATCTTGATGTCCTGGGAATAGTTGAAATCAAGCTGGTAGTGGCTGTCGGTGCGACGGGAACCCGCGGGCTCGGCGTAGCGGTTGGTGTCGCTCGTGCTCGTGCCTACGAGAGGACGGTAGATCTCGTAGTTCATCGCCTCCCACGGCGTGCCCGACTGGAAGACGAAGAAGAACCCCGCGGTGGCCTTCCAGTGGAGGTTCCGGATGCCGGAAACCTTGAACTGGTGCGGACGGTCGCCGTGGAGATCGCCTTCCTTGTTGTCCCAGAGCTGGCGGCCGGCGCCGTCCCCGATGTTGGA
>DAORUA010000420.1:0-3354 GCA_035432945.1 Vicinamibacteria bacterium
ATCGACGAGACCACGACCCTCATCGAAGCAGGGCTCGGCTGGATCACCTGTGTCGAGGCGCACAAGGGAGACTTCAACGGGCGCGCCGTCCTCGCCGAGCAGAAGGCGAAGGGCACGGCCCGCAAGCTCGTCGGCTTCGAGATGAAGGACCGGGGGATCGCCCGGCATGGATATCCGGTCCTGATCGGAGGGAAGGCGGTTTCGACGGTCACCTCCGGCTCCATGGCGCCCTTCCTCGAGAAGAACATCGGCCTCGCCTACGTCCCTTCGGAACACTCGGCCGTCGGTTCGCCGCTGGGCATCGAGATTCGCGGCGCCTCCGTGGCCGCGGAAATCGTGAAGACGCCCTTCTACAAGCGCGCGAAGTAGCTTTCGGGAAACCTTCCACCAGAACCTCAGGAGAACACCGTGACCAACGATTTGCGATACACCAAGGACCACGAATGGGTCCGCCTCACCGCCGGGGTCGGCCGCATCGGCATCACCGACCACGCGCAGCAGCAGCTCGGAGACGTGGTCTTCGTCGAGCTCCCGAAGGTGGGAACCGCGGTCACCGCGGGCGCCCGCTTCGGGACGGTCGAATCGGTGAAGGCGGTGTCGGAGCTCTTCTCTCCCGTGACCGGGAAGGTGACGGCGGTGAACGACGATCTCCAGAAGAAGCCCGAGACCGTGAACTCGGATCCCTACGGCGCGGCCTGGATGATCGACGTTCAGGTGTCGAACCCCGACGAGGTCGCGGCCCTGATGACGGCCGAGCAGTACGACGTCTTCGTCAAGAGCGGCCACTAGCCGCGAAGAAGACAATCCACCGGGCGAGCCGTTCGCGCGGCCTTCGGGCCGCCCCAGAAAAATTGGAACCAAGTGATGAAGCTCTCTGATCTCTCGCCAGTCGATACGTTTTCACGGAGGCACGTCGGACCCTCCCCCGTGGACCGGGCCGCCATGCTCGAAACCCTGGGCGTCGCTTCGCTCGATGCCCTGATCGAGGAGACCGTCCCGCCCTCCATCCGCCTTCGCCGCTCCCTGAATCTGCCCGCGCCGCTCTCCGAGAGCGAGCTTTCAGCCCGCATCACGAAGATCGCGGAGTCGAACCAGACCTGGCGGTCGTTCATCGGCATGGGCTACACGGGTTGTCTCACTCCCGCGGTCATTCAGCGCAACATCCTCGAGAATCCCGGCTGGTACACCCAGTACACCCCGTACCAGGCGGAGATCTCGCAGGGCCGTCTCGAGGCCCTGCTGAATTTCCAGACCATGATCGCGGACCTGACCGCGCTGCCCCTCGCCAACGCCTCCCTTCTCGACGAGGGCACCGCCGCCGCCGAGGCCATGCACATGGCCCACGCGAGCGCTCCCGGCGAGCGGACCATCTTCATGGTCGCGGACGACGTCCACCCCCAGACCATCGCGGTGGTGAAGACGCGCGCCCTGCCTCTCGGCATCGAGGTCCAGGTGGTCGAGACCCGGAAGATGAAGATCAAGCCGAACGTGTTCGGCATCCTTCTCCAGTACCCGTCGACCACGGGCAAGGTCGAGGATCTCTCCGCCCTCGCCGCCAGGGCGAAGGCCGCGGGCGCCATCACCACCTTCGCCGCCGATCTGCTCGCCCTCGCGCTCTACAAGGCGCCGGGCGAAATGGGAGCGGACATCTGCATCGGTTCGGCCCAGCGCTTCGGCGTGCCCATGGGCTTCGGCGGACCGCACGCCGCCTTCATGTCCGCGAAGGAGGAGATGCGCCGCGTCATCCCCGGCCGCTTGATCGGGGTTTCGAAAGACGCCCAGGGCAAGCGGGGCTATCGCCTCGCCCTCCAGACCCGCGAACAGCACATCCGCCGCGACAAGGCCACGTCGAACATCTGCACCGCGCAGGTCCTGCTCGCGGTGATGGCCAGCATGTACGCGATCTACCACGGGCCGAAGGGCCTCACCGAGATCGCCACCCGCGTCCATCGCCTCACCGGCCTCCTCGCCGCGGGGCTGCGCAAGGCGGGTTTCACCCTCGTGCACGACAGCTTCTTCGACACTCTCTCGGTCAAGACCACCTCGGGCAAGGCCAATGGCATCGCGAAGCGCGCGGCCAAGCGGCAGATCAACCTGCGCCGCGTGAAGACGGGCCTCGCGGTCACCCTCGACGAGACCACAAGGATCAAGGACGTCCAGGACCTCCTCGAGGTCTTCACCGGGGCCGCGCTCGATGGCTCCCTCGAGGACCTGGCCCGCGAAGCCGCGGTCGGGGTTCCCGAATCCCTCGCCCGGACCTCGCCGTTCCTGACCCATCCGGTCTTCAACCGGTATCACGCCGAGCACGAGATGCTCCGCTACATCAAGACCCTCGAGGGACGCGACCTGTCGCTCACCCACTCGATGATCCCGCTCGGCTCGTGCACCATGAAGCTCAACGCGGCTTCCGAGATGCTGCCCCTGACCCTGCCCGGGTTCTCGAACGTGCATCCCTTCGCCCCCCAGGACCAGGCGAAGGGCTACCAGGCCCTGGCCAGGGACCTGTCCGACTGGCTGGCCGAGATCACCGGCTTCACCGGCGTCTCCCTGCAGCCGAACTCCGGCGCCCAGGGCGAGTACGCGGGCCTGCTCTCGATCCGCGGCTATCACGCGTCACGCGGGGGCGGGCGCGACGTGTGCCTCATCCCGGTCTCCGCGCACGGCACCAATCCGGCCTCCGCGGTGATGTCGGGCTTCAAGGTGGTGGTGGTCGCCTGCGACGACCACGGCAATGTGGATCTCACCGACCTCGAGAAGAAGGCGGACGAGCACAAGGATCGCCTCGCCGCCCTGATGATCACCTACCCCTCGACCCACGGCGTCTTCGAGGAGGACGTGAAGCGGATCTGCGAGATCGTGCACCAGCGCGGCGGCCAGGTCTACATGGACGGGGCCAACATGAACGCCCAGGTCGGCCTCACCCGGCCCGCGGACATGGGCGCCGACGTCTGTCACATCAACCTCCACAAGACGTTCTGCATTCCCCACGGCGGCGGCGGTCCGGGCATGGGTCCGATCTGCGTGGCCGAGCACCTGATCCCGTTCCTCCCCGGTCATCCGCTCGAGACGGAGTCCGCGACGGGGCCGGTTTCGGCCGCACCCCTCGGGAGCGCCTCCATCCTCACCATCTCGTGGGCGTACATCGCGATGATGGGCGCCGATGGTTTGAAGCTCGCGACCGAGGCGGCCATCCTGAACGCCAACTACATGGCGAAGAAGCTCTCCGCGCACTACCCGATTCTCTACACCGGCAAGCACGGCCGCTGCGCGCACGAGTTCATCCTCGACCTGCGCCAGTTCAAGGCCCACGGGGTGGAGGCGGAGGACGTGGCCAAGCGCCTCATGGACTACGGC
>DAORUA010000421.1:0-3354 GCA_035432945.1 Vicinamibacteria bacterium
ACCATCAGGTTCGGGTTGCCGGTGGTGGCGGCCTTCTCCATGACGCCCTTCATGTCCCAGGGCGCCATGAACTGGCCCTTCTTGATGTTGACCGCGCGGCCGGAACGGGCCGCTTCGAGGACGAGGTCGGTCTGGCGGCAGAGGAACGCCGGGATCTGCAGGACGTCCGCGACCTTCGCCGCATGTTCGACCTGGGTGGTCTCGTGGACATCGGTGAGGATGGGGACGCCGACCTTGGCCTTCACGTTCGCGAGAATCTCGAGGCCCCGGTCCAGGCCGACGCCCCGGTACGAGCCGATCGAGGAGCGGTTGGCCTTGTCGTAGCTCGCCTTGAAGATGAAGGGGATCTCCAGTTCGTCGGTGATCTCCTTCAGGCGACGCGCGATCTTCAACGGGTGGGCGGGCGACTCGATGACGCACGGTCCGCCGATCAGGAACAACGGCCCCCCGCCGATCCGGAGAGAGCCCACCCGGATCGCCCTGGCTTTCGCCGACGTCACGCGACCACGCTCGGCGAGACGGCGGCGGTGGCCGCCTGGACGGCGGCCTGGCGGGCGTAGGAAGCGCCCACGAATCCGGCGAAGAGCGGATGCGGCTGCCAGGGCCGCGACTTGAACTCGGGGTGATACTGCACCGCGATGAAGTAGGGATGATTCCTGATCTCCGCGATCTCCGCGAACTTGCCGTCCGGGGTCTTGCCGGAGATCTTGAGCCCCGCGGCCTCGAGTCTCGCCATGTACGCTTGGTTGAACTCGTACCGGTGGCGATGACGCTCGCGGATCTCGCGGGCCCCGTAGACCTGGTGGGCGAGCGAGCCTTCGTCGAGCTCGCAGGGATACGAGCCCAGGCGCATGGTGCCGCCCATGTCCTCGACCCCGAGCAGGTCCTGGAGCTTGTAGATCACGCGGTCTTCCGCGTTCTCGTTGACCTCGGTGGAATCGGCCCCGGAAATGCCGCAGACGTTCCGCGCGTACTCGACCACCGCCCACTGGAACCCGTAGCAGATCCCGAAGAACGGCGTGCCGGATTCGCGGGCGTACTGGGCCGCCATGACCATGCCCCCGGTG
The DNA here is from genome assembly GCA_035432945.1 of Vicinamibacteria bacterium. GTDB lineage: Bacteria > Acidobacteriota > Vicinamibacteria > Fen-336 > JAGNNV01 > JAGNNV01. The sequence continues at coordinate 1,068 of DAORUA010000421.1, forward strand.
CCGCGGGAGCCGAAGCCGCCCGGGACCAGAATGCCCGAAGCACCCTTGAGGACCGAGGCCCCCTTGGCCTCCAGCTCCTCCGACTCCACCCAGCGCCGAACCAGCTTCACCCCGTTGGCCAGCGCGCCGTGGGTGAGGGCCTCGTTGAGGCTCTTGTACGAATCCTCATAGGAGACGTACTTGCCGATGATCGCGATCTCGACCTCGGCCTTGGGGTTCTTGATCGTGCTCACGATCCGCTCCCAGTGCGCGAGATCGCAGCCGGGCGAGGTGAGGCCAAGGGTTTTCAGGATGAAGGTGTCGAGACCCTGAGACTTGAAGTGCAGCGGCACCTCGTAAATCGTGCCCACGTCCTGGGCGGAGATGACCGCCTCCTCGGGGACGTCGCAGAAGAGCGCGAGCTTGGCCTTGATGTCCGCGGGCAGGTCCACCTCGGTGCGGCACAGCAAGGCCTGGGGCTGGATACCGATGCCCCTCAACTCGTGAACCGAGTGCTGCGTGGGCTTGGTCTTTATCTCCTGCGCGGTCTTGATGAAGGGCACGAGGGCGAGGTGGACGAACATGGCGTTGTCGCGGCCCACGTCGCGGCGGAACTGGCGGATGGCCTCGAGGAAGGGCAGGCTCTCGATGTCGCCTACCGTGCCCCCGATCTCCACGATCAGGACGTCGACGCCGTCGCCGCACTCGCGAATCGCCGCCTTGATCTCGTCGGTGATGTGCGGAATCACCTGGACCGTGCGTCCGAGATAGTCGCCCCGCCGTTCCTTCTGGATCACCTGACCGTAGATCTGACCGGTGGTGATGTTGGATTTGCGGGAGGTGGTGACGTGGGTGAATCGCTCGTAGTGGCCGAGGTCGAGGTCGGTCTCGGCCCCGTCCTCGGTGACGAAGACCTCGCCGTGCTGGTACGGGCTCATGGTGCCGGGGTCGACGTTCAAATACGGGTCGCACTTCATGAGGCCGACCCGGAAGCCGTGGCCCTCGAGGAGGCAGCCGATGGACGCCGCCGCGATCCCCTTGCCGAGCGATGAAACCACGCCGCCGGTCACGAAAATGTATTTGGTTGGCCTGGGCATGGTCTGGTAGCTCCGTTCAGTTGGTATGGGGGATGGAATCGTGGGAGATGAGGGCGCGCACGCGCTCGAGGTCTTCGGGGGTGTCGACCGCGACCGTTCCCTCGCCCTCCACCGGTTCGACCCGGATGGTCAAGCCGTGGTGGAGGGCGCGAAGCTGCTCGAGCTGCTCGAGCGCTTCGAGGGGAGAGGGCGGCAGGGAAGCGAAAGTGGCGAGGGCCTCGCGACGAAAGACGTAGAGGCCGACGTGCTTCCGGGCGACGCCCGCGGCGATGGCGGCTCGCGCCGCCGCTTCGAGCGTGCGCTCCGTCGTCCGGACGTGGGGAATGGGGCTGCGGGAAAAATAGAGCGCGTGGTTCCGCTTGTCCGTGACGACCTTCACCACCGCGTCGGACATCATCTCGTCGAGGCGGCGCAGGGGCAGGGAGAGAGTCGAGATCGCGGCGTCCGGGTCCGCGGTGAGAGCGTTCACGGCGGCGTCGATCAACCCGGGATCGATCATGGGCTCGTCGCCCTGGACGTTCACGTAGATATCGGCGCCGAAGCGCTTCGAAACTTCGGCGAGCCGGTCGGTGCCGGTGGGGCAGGTGGGGGAGGTCATCAGGGCTCGTCCGCCGAAAGCGGCCACGGCATTCATCACGCGTTCGTCGTCCGTCGCGACCACGACCTCGTCCACCGTCTTCGCCCGCCTGGTCCTCTCATAGACATGGCGAACCATGGGCCAGCCATGAATGAGGGAGAGAGGTTTCCCCGGGAGCCTCGTTGAGGCAAACCGCGCCGGGATGATCGCTGCGACTCTCAACTGGATGAACTCTAACCTCCCGAGGCAGCACGCCGCAATTCTCCGGAACCGCGTGTCCTCTTGTGTAGGCTCAGGTCGTGCTTCGCGGCGTGATCTTCGACTTCGACGGCGTCCTGGTGGACAGCGAAGCCGCCCATTTCGCGGCCCTTCGGGCCGTCCTCGCGACTGAGGTCGAGGGCGAGGTGACCCAGGCCGAGTACGACGAGCACTACCTCGGCTACGACGACCACACCTGCGTCCGGCGCGCGCTCGAGTTGCGCGGCCTGGCCGCGACGCCCGAGTTGGTGAGCGATCTGGTCGATCGAAAGTGGCAGGCCTACGACGACGGGCTCTCGAGGATCCCTCTCTTTCCCGGCGCCTTCGACCTCGTTCTGGCCCTCCACACCGCGGCCGTGCCCCTGGCCATCGCGTC
>DAORUA010000422.1:0-3353 GCA_035432945.1 Vicinamibacteria bacterium
GTGGTCCGGAGGATCTTCCCGTTCTTCACGTAGACGAAGATGGGGCCGCCGTTGGTGCCCGACGTGTAGCGCGTAACCCCGTTGCCCATGTCCGTCCCGGCCTTCCAGGTGACCGATTCGAGCCGGCCCAGGACGCCGAGGAACCACACCGCGAGTTCGTCGGAACCCTGCAGGCGGACCTTGAAGTTCTTGGCACCGTCGATGCGCTCCAGGAGGTCGATGGGCGGGGTGAGGAAGCTCTCCGCGATCGCGCGGTTCTTGAACTCGAGGACGAGATCGGGCGACGCGTGAATGCCGCTTCCCGAACGGATCTTCCCGTTGTCGAGCTTGATCCAGCGCCCCTCGGGCTTGTCCCGCAGCCGGAACTGCACGACGAGGTTCCGCTCCTTCAGGCGCGCGGCGTAGTCCGGATACACGCGCGCGGCCAGCCGCATCGCCTGCGGTATGCCCCACAACAGGATCGTGAGATTCATGTCACCCTCCAGAAACGGACGTGGAGCCGCGGGGCTCCGGAGCTACGGCCACCGAAGCGGCGGCGCAGCGAAGACAGGCATGCAGCGAGCGAAGGAGCGCGGCCCGCTCCTTCCCGCCCAGTTCCGCGAGCAGGACGCGGTTCGCGTGACGGCGGCTCGCATCGAGGCGGGCGAGTGCGGCCCGTCCCTTCGCGGTGATCGACAGCCCCTTGCGCCGCCGGTCTCCCTGTTCCGCCTGCTGCCGGACGAGACCCTTGCCGAGGAGCTGCGCCACCAGGGTGCTCACGCTGGCGCGGGACACGCCGCGCGCCTCGGCGATCTCCGAAGCGAGCACTCCACCTTTCGGGCGCGACCCCCGCCCGTCCGGCGCGTGGAAGTTCGGGTCTCCGGCCACCTGCAGGAGGACCAGCCACTGCTGGGTCGTCAGGCCCGCGCGCGCCGCCAGTCCCTCGCCGAGCTTCCCCAGCTGGTTGCTCAGGTCAAGGACCGCCAGCACGATGGATTCCTCCACCGACGCCTTCTCCGGAACCGCTCGCGACATTGGTTAAGGACATTACCTATCGCCCGCCGCCCGGTCAAGGGGAATCGCGGCGGGTCCACAGGTGTAGGGGCGAGGCATGCCTCGCCCTCACATGCCGACTCTGGCCCGATAGAGACTGATCAAGCCGGCCAGGAACAGGATGCCTCCCACCCCGCTGAACACCAGACCGACGATTTGCAGGGCCAGAACCGATTCGCGCAGGCTCTCCCGGTAGGCGTCACTGGTCCCGCCGGCCAGATGCGCGGCCCGGATGCTCCGACCCTGCGCGCCATCCTCGAGCACACCATCCGCCGTCACCACGTCGCCCCGACGAAACCCCGTGATCTCCTGCGTGCTCGAGCCGAACAGCGTGTGCTCCAGGCCTTCCGTGCTTCGCCACCGGTGCGGCTCACCCGACATTTCATACCCGCCGACGGTGATGGGGACCCGCTCGGAGCCGTCGCCGAGGATGAGAGGCGGCGTCACGATCTCCTTCGTTTCCCATTGTTCCCGGCGACGGGCGCCATCCTCCTTCCACCCTCTGAACTCACGGCGCCGGAAGGCGACGAAGTCGCGCATCACCTCCGGCGTGTCGGAAGCGATGCGACCCTCGAGCAACACGCGAGCGCCCAGAGGCTGGGCCGCCGCCGTCGCGGGCGATACCACGGCCAGCGCCTCGACCCGCTCTGCTCGCCCGCGCGTGGACGGCACGGCCAGAAACACGATCAGCAGTCCAGCGACCGCGAAGACCAGGCCGAATCCGCTTGCGAACAGCGCTCCCGAATGGCGGGAGAACCAGGACGGTCTGGTATCAGCCGTGCGACTCGCTTTCATGGCTGGTTACCGGCTCTCGCGCGGATCTTCCAGCGCGGGCGCGCCCCGAAGCGGCGAGGGAACCGTCCTGACCAGGTCGAGAACGATGACTTCATTCTCACCCGCCTTCAGGAACGGCGCCGGACAGTAGAGGCGCTTCTGCGGGCCAATGTCCCAGTAACGGCCGAGGTTGTGACCGTTCACCCAGACGAAGCCCTTGCCGTAACCGGTCATGTCCAGGAAGGTGTCCGCGGTTCTGTCCAGGCGGAATGTCCCGCGGAAGAAGCGGCCGGGCTTCGTCGGGCTCGCGTCCACGGAGGCGGGTGCGGGCTTGAGGCGCGCCATCCACGAATCGCTCAGGGGTAGCAGATAGGCCTGCCAGTTCATCAGCGTCATCCCGGACAGGGTGACGCGATCGGTGATGCCCTTGCGGTCGATGATCTCCTGCGCGAAGTTGATGTGGCCCATCCCCTCCACGAGGATGTCGAGGACGGGCATCGGATTGGCGGTCGCCGGAAGTTCGATCGTCTTCTCGCCGAGGCGGCGGTCGAGCCGGCCGATCTCCTTGCCGTCCACCATCACGATCGCGTAGTCGTGGAGATCCGTGATGACGAGCTTGCCGCTCTTCCGGCCCACAAGCGTCGTCCGATACAGGACGAGACCCTGGTTCTGGCCGTACATCTCGAACGGCCGCGGGTGCAGCGACGCGACGGGCGCGCCGAGGTGATCCCACAGCGAAGTGAAAGGCGCCATCTGGAACTCCGGCACGGGAATCGCGGGAATCGGCTCGGGCACGGGCGGCAGGGCGGCGCCCCCGGGCAGGTGCTTCGCGATCAGGTCGCGGAGCGCGTGGTACTTCGGCGTGGCGCGACCCTGCTCGTCGATGGGCGCGTCGTAGTCGTAGCTCGTGACATCCGGTTCGTAGCCCTTGCCGCCCGAGTTCGCGCCCGCGGTGAAACCGAAGTTGGTGCCGCCGTGGGCGACGTAGAAGTTGAAGGACTTCCCGGTGGAGAGGAGGAACTCCACTTCCTTGAGCAGGTCCGGGACCAAGGGTCTCGCCCAGGACTCGCCCCAGTGGGTCAGCCATCCCGGGTAGGTCTCCGAAGAGAACACCGGAACGCCGGGCCGGAGCTTCCGCGCCAGCTCGAAGTCCTGCTCGTTCGAGCCGGAGTCGAGGCCGATGGCCGCACCGGGCAGCGACCCCGCTTCGAGCATGTGGGGCGTGGGGCCGTCGCCGGTGAAAAAGGGGCCCTCGATCCCGTTGGCTTTCCAGATCTCGCGCAAGCGCGACATGTACGCGCGGTCGTTGCCATAGCTCCCGTATTCGTTTTCGATCTGGACCATGAGCACGGGGCCGCCTTCACCGACCATCGCGGGACGGATCACCCGGGCGAGTTGGGCGAGGTACCGCTCCACCGCGTTCATGTAACCCGGGTACAGGCCGCGCACGCGAAGCTCTGGGTCCTTCAAAAAGTAGGGCGGCAGGCCCCCGAAGTCCCACTCCGCGCAGACGTACGGCCCCGGGCGCAGGAGGACCCAGAGTCCCT
>DAORUA010000423.1:0-3334 GCA_035432945.1 Vicinamibacteria bacterium
CCTTCTTCTCGTCGGCCGCCGGCTCGTCGGGATCAGGGTCGGAAGCGACGAGGACCAGCCGCTTCGAATCGGGGGACCAGGCGAAGGAGCTCACTCCCCCTTTCAGGTCGGTGAGCCGGCTCGCTTCTCCACCGCCGCGCGAGAGCAGGAACACCTGGCTCTTGTCGCCGTCTCGGCTGGACAGGAAAGCGATCCATTTGCCGTCGGGCGAGAAACGCGGGTTCGTTTCCGCCTTCTCCGAGGTGGTGAGCCGGACGGCATCGCCCCCCGCGGTGGGGATCAGGTAGATGTCGGTGTCGGACTTGTCCTTCTTGAGGTCCATCGATCGCACGGTGTAGGCCACCTGCGCGCCGTCCGGCGAGAGCACGGGTGATCCCACCGACTTGAGGGCGAAGAAGTCGTCCACGGTGAGCGGTCTTTGGTCCGCGGCGGGCGAGAGTGAGGCCAGGAGGAAGAGAGCCGGGGCGAAGCGGAGGGAGACAAGGCGCATCGGGAGAAAGTCCTTTCGAAGAAGAGACCGGGCGGGAATCGTAACCCGGCCCCGCGAGACCCGCTCTCTATACTGGCGGGATGAGCACGATCGTCGTCGCCGGTTCGTCCTCCCGCGCCGGAAAGACCGCGCTCGCGGAGACGGTCCTTCGGGGCCTCGGGGGTCGCGCGGCGGCGGTGAAGTTCACGACCACCGACGACGTGTTCGAGCGGTGCCCGCGCGGGACCACGTGCATCGTCTGCGACATCGATGTTCCGTTCAAGGTGGTGCGCGACGAGGCGACGCTCCTCGAGAGCGGCACCGACACCGCGCGTCTTTGCGCCGCGACGAAAGGACCGGTGTTGTGGACGATCGCCCGGAAGGCCGTGGCCGCGCTCGCCTGGGAGGCGACGCTCCGCCTGCTCGAACAGGCCGGGGCCTCCGGCCAGGATCTGGTGGTCGAAGGCTCGACCGTCGCCTCCCTGTGCTCGCCGGATTTCACGTTCTTCGTGGTTCATCCCTTCCTGAGCCCCGAGCGCTGGAAGGAAGGCACGAGGGAGTTGATCGGCCGCGCGAACTGCGTGGTGGTCAACCGTCAGGCGAGCGAACCCCGCGAGCCCGGAGCGGCGATCATGGCGGCGATAAACGAGGCGCGCCCTTATGATCTGCGGGTCGCCGACGTCCTGCAGCCGCTCGACGCCTGGGCGGGCGACCTTCTGCCCCGCCTGCGCGCGCGGCCCCTGATTTCAAAGAGAACTCCCCCTTCATGAAGATCCGTATTGCCCACAGCCCCGACAGCGACGACGCGTTCATGTTCTACGGCCTCGCCAAGGGGAAGCTGGACACGGGCGGGCTCGAGGTGTCGCACGTGCTCAAGGACATCGAGTCGCTGAATCGTGACGCGCTCCAGGGCACGTACGAAGTGACGGCCTGCTCGTTCCACGCCTATCCCTACATCGCGGACAAGTACGCCCTGATGCCCTGCGGCGGCAGCATCGGCGACGGCTATGGCCCGATCCTGGTCGCGAAGACTGCGTCCGGGATCGTGGGCGGGCCGGGGGCGAAAGACCTCGGTCGGGTGGCGATCCCCGGCACCATGACCTCCGCGTATCTCGCGCTCCGGCTCTATGCGCCCGATGTCGACACCTACGTCGTTCCCTTCGACGCGGTGTTCGACGAAGTGCTCTCCGGCCGCGCCGATTGCGGCCTGGTCATCCACGAGGGTCAGCTCACCTTCGGCGGCGAGGGCCTGCGCAAGATCGTCGACCTCGGCGAGTGGTGGCTCAAGGACACCGGCCTCCCCCTCCCCATGGGCGGCAACGCGGTGCGGCGCGACCTCGGCCCCGAGATGATGAAACAGCTCACGCGCCTGGTGCGCGACACCGTGAAGTACTCGCTCGCGAACCGCGAGCCGGCCCTCGAGTACGCCATGACCTTCGCCCGCGGGATGCAGACCGGGATCGCCGACCGTTTCGTGGGGATGTGGGTCAACGACCTCACCATCGAGATCGGCGACCGCGGGCGCGAGGCCATCCGGACGTTCCTGCGCCGGGGCCGCGAAGCGGGCGTGATCACGAAGGACTTCACCATCGATTTCGTGGAGGCCTGATCGGCCATGGCTTTGAAAGCCACGCCGTTCGCGCTCCCGCCAACCGAACTTCAGAAGCCGGATGGTTCGGCGGCGCCGTCGAGCGCCCTGCACGCAAGTGGCCCGACGCTCGTGCTCGTCGGCCACCTGAACTGCAAGACCACGAAACAGACCCTGCCCTTCATCGACCGGATACACAAGGACGGCGGGCGCGCGGTGGCGATGCTCCAGGACTCACCCGAAGACGCCGCGAAAGGACTCGCGAAGCTCGGTCTGTCCCTGCCCTTCCTGTGCGAGCGGAATCCCTACGCCCTGTCGGCGGCCATCGGTCTGGAGGTCGTGCCCACGCTGCTCTTCATCGAGGCGGACGGGACGGTGGCCCTCACCTCGGAAGCCTTCCGCCGTCCCGACATCGAAGCCTTCGCGGAACGGCTCGGCGCGCCGAAGCCGGTGATCGCGAATGACACCATGCCCGGTTTCAAGCCCGGCTGAATGCCCAGAGAACCCTCGGTCTGAGGGAAGAAGTGGCCGGCGCGGGCCTCCTGGGAGAGCGCCCGCCCCGATGCGAGAGGGCTCAGGCGAAGGGGTTGTGAAGCGGGACGCCGGCGGTCGCGAAGTCGCGCACGTTCCGGGTGACCACCGTCAACTTGTGAGCCAGGGCCGTGGCGGCGATCATGCTGTCGCGCAGAGGCATGGCGACACCTTTGGACCGCAAACGGGCCAGAAGCGCTGCCCATTCGAGACCCGTGTCGCGGTCCCAGGGAAGGCAGTGCATCCTGCTCGCCCCCGCGTCGAACCACGCTTCGAGCCGGCTTCGTCGAGCCCCGCGGGGCAGGATCAGAATTCCGTACCGGAGCTCGCCAAGAACGATCGGGTCGATGGCGGAGTCGTTGCCTTCGGCCCGGAGCCACGCTTCGACTTTGGGCGAGGGTTCAGGCCTTGTGACGTCGCTGAGAACGTTGGTGTCGAGAAGCCACTTCACTTGAGGATGTCGTCCGTGGAGTCGGTGAAATGAGGGGCTTTGAAGTAGCCCTTCTCAGGACACGATCGGAGCCAGGCCACGAGATCGTCGCCTGGCGCCTGCTGACGGACGAGACGGTAGTCGCCCGATCGCAGCCGCTCCACGGAAAACCTCTGTCCGGCGCGAATGTTGTCGCGCTTCCGCAACGGCGACGGCAGAACGATCTGGCCCTTGCTCGAAACGATGGTTTCCATCTAGGTAAGATAGCGTCTTACGTTTGGTGGGTCAAGCGCTCTGCCACCGGCTGCGGGCTGAT
>DAORUA010000424.1:0-3306 GCA_035432945.1 Vicinamibacteria bacterium
TCGTCGCCGATCGCATCCTTTCGTCCATCTCCCAGGCCATGAGTCCGCCGCGGGCGAAGACCGTCCGTCCGGTGCGGAAGTCTTCGGAATAGAACGTGGACGCGGTGCGCGAGAGTTCAACCAGCGGCATCCGCTTCAGAAAATCGGGCATGTCCCGCAGGGTATTGCGGAACCGCGTCTGCACCAGCGCCTCCCGATAGGGCCTTCCGTCGGCCGAGGGCGGCAGCACGTCGGAGAGCGCGTCCGCGGCCGCGTACTGGCCGAAACCCTCGGAGAGCCAGATGGTGTCGATCAGGGGTGCTAACTCCCAGCGAAACGGGAAGTACCCTTCCCCCGCGCAGCGCTTGGGAATCCAGGCATGGGCGACGTGGTGAGCGACGTTGTAGCGAAACCCGGAGCGTTCGCGATCCGTCGACTTCGCGGTGAGGGCCGCGGAGGCGAGCGCGCCGATGGTGGCGCTCTGCATGTGCTCCATGCTGAAGCCGTAGGTGTGCCGGGGCGAGACGGGCTTCAGGTAGTCGAACAGGACGGTGAAATGGGGGAAGGGCGCGGCGCCGAAATAGCGGACCAGCGCGTCGACCGCCTCCTCCACGAGGGGCGCCATGACCTCCTCGTCCGCCGGCCCCTCGGCGTGAATCGCGAGGAAGAGATCCGGCGCGGCCTTGAGCTTCCTCACCCGGAAGCGCGGACCCATGAGAATCTGCGAATCGGCGAGGTTGTAGAAATCGCCGGCCACGGCCTTCATCGGCCCGGGGAGCGCCGGCGCCTTCGGCGCGAGGGTCGAGAAGACCGGCCAGTCCAGCCGGTTCGGCGGCGGCGAGATCGCGAGTTCGACCGCGCGGTCTTCGAAGCCCTCGACATAGGCGAAGACCGAGTAGCCCAGGAGGCCCACGAAACCATCGCGGGCACGGGATGAATCCCCGCCCGCGACCACGTTCGCCTCCATGGCGGCAAGGTCGACCTCGTACTCGATGCTCGCGAGGGGATCGGCGGCGCTGGCGCTCGCCACGGACCAGCGCGGGCCCTCGCCACGCTTGATGGACGCGGCCGCTCCGGACCGCGATCGCGCGGCGGTCACGGTGACGAACTGGTCGTACGCCACCTGAGCGTAGCCCATGGGAATCGCCCGCGGCATGATGAGGGTGGCGCTCGGCGCCCCAGCGTCCCGAGGCAGGGCAAGGGTCACGCGCAAGACCGAACTGAGACCGTCCGCCCCGACCGCGGAAGGGGCGAGGGCGTAGCGCACCGAGGTCTGCGCGGACAACGGCGCCGCGGACAGCGCGCACACGACCAAGGCGGCGGGAAAGCGCATGGCCGAACCATACGCATAAACTCGCGAGTCTTCCAGGAGACCATCCCCGATGAAACGCCTTCCCGCCCTCGCCCTTCTCGCCTGCGTTCTCGGCGCCTTCAGCGCGGAACCCTCCGCCGCGGGAGACGTCGACAAGGTCCTCACCCACCGCCAGCAGGCCGTCCTGGTCAAGGGCTTCATCGAGAAGCGTTTCGAGACGCTCCTGCCGAGGCTCATGCGCGAAGCCGGCATCGACATGTGGGTCATCGTCTCCCGCGAGTACAACGACGATCCGGTCTTCCGCTCGATGGCCCCCCTCACCACCTACTCCTCGAGGCGGCGCACCATCCTGGTCTTCTTCGATCCGGGCGCGGGCAAGCCGGTGGAGCGACTCTCCGTCGGGCGGTTCGACTACGACGGCCTGTTCAAGGTCGTGCCCACCCACAACGACGCCCAGTGGGAAGGGCTGCGCAAGCTGGTGGCCGAGAAGAACCCGAAGGTCATCGGCATCAACACCTCGGAGGCCTTCAATCACGCGGACGGCATCACCGCGAACGAGAAGGACAACCTGATGAAGGCCCTCGGGCCCGAGTTCGCGAAGCGGGTGACCTCGGCCGAGAAACTGGCGGTGAGCTGGCTGGACATCAAGCTCCCCGAGGAAGCGGACATCTACCGGCACGTGATGCGCTCGGCGCGTCAGATCATCCGCGAAGCCTTCTCGAACGAGGTCATCGTCCCCGGGGTCACCACCACCGAGGACGTGGTGTGGTGGATGCGGCAGCGCGTGGCCGAGATGGGCCACGGCGGCTGGTTCCATCCCTCGATCACCATCGCGCGCAAGGGCTTTCCGAGTGGAGTGCCCGCGAACGAGCGCACCATCCAGCGCGGCGACCTCCTTCACACGGACTTCGGCATCGTCTACGCGGGCTTTTCCACCGACACCCAGCATCACGCCTATGTCCTGCTCCCCGGCGAGACCGATGCTCCCCAGGGCCTGAAGGACGGACTGAAGGCGGCGAACCGCCTTCAGGACCTCACCATGCAGTTCGCGAAGGTGGGGGGCACGGGCAATCAGGCGCTCGCCGCCGCCCGCAAGCAGGCGATCGCCGAAGGCCTCGTTCCCTCGATCTACTGCCATCCCATCGGCTACCACGGCCACGGCGCGGGTTCTCCGATCGGGATGACCGACTACCAGGAGGGGGTTCCGGTGCGCGGCGACTACCCGCTCAACGCGGATTCGTGGCACTCGATCGAACTCAACGCGACGCACAAGGTGAAGGAGTGGGGCGATCAGCCGGTCCGCTTCGCCCTGGAGGAGGACGCGTTCCTGTTCTCGACCGGATGGCAGTGGGTGGTCGGGCGCCAGACCGAGTTCTACCTGATCAAGTGAGGCTGCCGCGGTCCGCCTTTACCGCCTGCCTCCTGGGCGGCAGCCTGCTCGTCTCCGCTTTCGGCCACGCCGAGGAGCGCACCACGAGGCCGTATCCCGGCGTCACCCACATTCATCGGACCGGCCAGGCGCAGGACTATCACCTCCTGATCCTCGCGCCCCGCGCCATGGAGGTGGTGAGCACCGATCAGGACCAGGCGTGGTCGGTAGTGTCGGAGTTCGCCAAGAAGGTCGGCGCCCAGATCGCCATCAACGCGAACTTCTTCTCGAAGACCGAGAGCTGCGGGGTCACCGCCGGCGAGGGCCGCCTGTGGACCGCGGTCTACGAGGGGTGTCCCGTGACCCTCGCCTTCTTCCGCGACGGCCGGGCCTCCGTCCACAACGCGAAGTCCCAGGCGAGGAGCGCCTCGTTTCCCACCGTGGGACTCGTGGCCGCGGTCTCCGGCCGCCCCGCCCTGGTCGAGGACTCGCGTCCCTCTCCCACCATCGAGCGCTTCGCGTCGATCCGCCACCCGCGGACCGCGCTCGGACTGAGGAAGGACGGAACGCTCGTGATCCTGGTCGCGGACGGGCGGCGCGAGCAGGCGCTTGGATTCACCGGCCCGGAGATGAGCGAGATCTTCCT
>DAORUA010000425.1:0-3301 GCA_035432945.1 Vicinamibacteria bacterium
GGTGATGGAGTACCTGAAGGGTCAGGGGCTCGACGTCTGGATCAAGAACCCGCACTTCCTGAACGAGCAGCTGGTGGTGCTCGACGACCTCTGCCACGCCCTTTCGTACGCCCACGAGAACGGCGTCCTCCATCGCGACGTCAAGCCCTCGAACGTTCAGATCCTCCCGAACGGCCACGCCAAGCTGATGGATTTCGGGATCGCGCGCGCGGCTGCGGGGAAGCTCACCGCGACGGGGTCGGTGATGGGAACGCCCGAGTACATGGCGCCCGAAATCCTCAACGATGCGGCCTACTCGCCGCGGTCGGACCTGTACGCGTGCGCGGTGCTCCTCTACGAGATGTTCACCGGCGCGAATCCATTCGCCGCGAAGACGGTGGCGGCGGCGCTCACCAACGTGCTCACCCTGAACCCGCCGGACATCCGCGTTTTGCATCCGGACTTCCCGAGGCGGCTGGCCGAGACCCTGATGGCGTGCCTTCACAAGGAGCCGGCGCTGAGGCCGGACGGCTTCGGCGCGCTGCTCGCGGCGAGCCGGGAGGCGGCGGGCGGACCGCCCATGGCGGCGATCCCCGAGACGCGCGCGATTCCGGTGTCGCCCGCGCCCCCGGTCGGGCGGGGGCGGGCCGGGTCGGAGTTGGTGGCGCCACCGGGCCGCGGACCGCGCTGGGCCTGGTTCGGCGGGGCGGGCGCGATCGTGGTCCTCGGACTGCTGTGGGCGCTGAATCGCGGAGGGACGCCGCCCCCGCCCGCGGAACCGGTGGCCGCCAGTCCGAATCCGAGGTCCGTGGCGGTGGCGGCGACACCCGCTCCTCTCGAAGCCCCATCGGCCGCGCCGACCCCCGGGACGAGGGCCACACCGATCCCGAAGCCCTCGCGCAGCCCGCGGGAGCAGCCCGACCGCGAGACCACCACGACGCCACGGGCCGAGCCCACGCCGACCCCGACCGCCGTCGCAAACGCGGCCCCGTCGATCGCGCCGTCGTTCTCGACGCCAACGCCGCAGCCGCGCCCGTCGGCCCCCGTCGAGCCGGCGCTCGTCGCGACGCCGCTGGCCGCGGCGCCCGGCCGGCCCGCGGTAGCGACTCCAGTCGTGTCCGGGATCTCGCCGCGCACGGTTCGCCGCGGGTCCAGCGTCGATCTCGAGATCAAGGGCGAAGGGTTGCGAAGGGACCTGAAGGCCCAGGTGATGCAGGGCCGAAGGCCGGCGGCCGGAATCCAGGTCCTGCGCCAGGAGTTCGTGAGCGGCAACCTCATCCGGATCCGTATTCTCATCGAGGCCGAGACGCCCCTCCTGACCTATTCCATTGTGTTCCAGGACGCGAGCGGCGTCCTCACTCAGGGCGTTCAGATCGAGGTGGTTTTGTGAAACGCGTGAGTTGGTGTTTCTTCCTGTCGTGCGTGATCCTCTTCGCGCCGAGCGCGGTTCACCCGCAAACGAAGGCCCAGGACTCCAGGACCGCCTCCGCCGCCCCCGCCCGCGACGAGCGCGTCACCGCCCTGCAGGCCGAACTCGAGCGTCTGCGCGTCGAGATGGCGGCTCTTCGCGACGAACTGCAACGGCTTCGCGCCGATGCCGCGCGGTCCGACGATCGGGCGATGGCCGCGCGCGTGGCCTCCATCGAAGCGCGGCAGGCGAAGATCGAGGCCGAGCTCGCGCGCGTCGCGGAGGAGCTCAGGCAGACCGGCGACGCCCTGGACCAGGTCTCCGAGGGCGACCGCAGGAAACCGACGGTGACCGTGTACGGCACGCTTCAGGCCGTGAACTACGACCAACTGGATTCGATCCTCGATGCGGAGGCCTTCGAACTCGTCCTGTCCGGCCGCCCGCACCCCCGGCTGAGCTTCTTCGCGGAGATCGAGTTCGAGCGCGCGGCGAGTGTGGGCGGTCCGCGCGGCGGGGAGGTCGTCCTCGAGCAGGCGTACGCCAGCTATTCCTTCGCCCAGATCTTCTCCGTGCGCACCGGAGTCCTTCTGGTTCCTTTCGGCAACGTGAACGTGGACCACTTCGCGCCTCTTCGCGACGTGGTGCGCAAGCCGCTGGTTTCCTACGCCGTCGCGCCGTCCGACTGGACGGACAACGGGATCCAGTTCACCGGCCGGCGCCTCGCCGGGACGTCCTGGATGTTCGAGTACGAGGCCGCGGTGATCGCCGGCCTCGACAGCCACATCACGTCGGTCGGGATGCGGGAGGCGCGCCAGCCTTTCGGCGCGGACAACAACAACAACAAGGCTGCGGTGGGCCGTTTCGCGATCAAGCGGAGCACGTCGTTCGAGACCGGGATCTCCGCGTACACCGGCAAGTACGACGACGCCAACCAGCAGCGGCTGAATGGCTGGGCCGCCGACCTGCGCGCCGAGTTCGGTCCCCTTCGCCTCACCGGCGAGTACGATCACTTCACCGCGAACACCGCGGTCGGGCCCAAGAGCCAGCTGGCCGGCTACTATGCGCGCGCGAGTTGGGACCTCCGCGGGGGCGTGCTGCGAAAAATCGCGAAGGACTTCGACGACCCGCGCTTCACCCTGGTGGCCCAGTACGACTGGGCCAGGATCGACGGCCCCAACCCGGTGACCGGGAAATTCGAGCGGAATCGCGAGACCGGGGTCACCGTCGGTTTCGCCTATCGGCCATCGCGACAGTGGGTGCTCAAGGTCAACTACGAGAAGAACCAGATCACCAACGAAAGCCTGGACCGCGGCGACCTCACGGGCTGGCTCGGGTCCGTCGGCTTCGTCTTCTAGGGCCCCGGTCGCTCCGTGAGCCGGGCCCCGAGCCAGGCCGCGAGTTCTTCCGCGATGACCTGGTGGCCGAGGGCGGAGGGATGCAGATCGGCGGGCTGGAGGGCGAGCGGCGACCGCGCGTAGTCGGGGGCGCCCAGGGCGCGGGCGCGCTGCCGGAGAGCCGAGCGCAGGATCAGGACGGGGATCCCGTTCTTCGAGAGCGCCTCGAGCATGGCGTCCTCGAACCACACGCCGTGGGTGAGAGCGAGGACCGGGATGCGATGCTCCCGCGCGACCACCGCCAGGTTCGCGATGGCCTCCTGAAACGCCGCAAGTCCGACCATGGAGGCGTAGCGGGGCGGCACCTGCACGGCATCGCGAGCGAAGGTCGCCGCGGAACCCTCACCCTCGTGCGGCGCTTCGGCAAGGCCCCCGGGCGTCGCGGGTCGGCCCGGGCGCCTTCGAAGGCGTTCCCGAACGAATTCGACGAGGAAGGAGCGGCGGTACGACCACGGGTCCGAAGCACTCCAGAGGAAATTCGGGAGATCGAGATCGTTCCCCACGATTTCGATCAGGAGGA
>DAORUA010000426.1:0-3281 GCA_035432945.1 Vicinamibacteria bacterium
CGCAGCACGAACGCGTTGAATCGATCCGTGGTCTTCGGCAGGTCGACCTTCGTCGTGCCATGGCAGTACTCGGAAAGCCCCTTGCAGAAACTGTCCGGCCCGAAGGACGACGTGGTGGTGAGGCCGAACAGG
The DNA here is from genome assembly GCA_035432945.1 of Vicinamibacteria bacterium. Taxonomy (GTDB): domain Bacteria; phylum Acidobacteriota; class Vicinamibacteria; order Fen-336; family JAGNNV01; genus JAGNNV01. The sequence goes on from DAORUA010000426.1 coordinate 133, forward strand.
ACGTACTGCTTGGCGAGGAACGCGATCATGACCAGGGCGATGGGCAGGAGGACGCGCATCGCGCGCGCCCGCGGCGCCGCCATCAACCACAGGCTTGCGCCGAGGACCACCAGAAACGGCCACTGGAAGACCGAGCGGGTGAAGAAGAGAATCACGGAGACGAGGACCGGTTCGGCGGGAGCCGCCTCTCCCCGGCCAAACCTCCAGAGCGCCAAGGAGAACCAGAGGATCAGGGTCGAGGAAAGGAGCGTGCTGTCCAGGAACGCGGCATAGAAGATGGGCCCGGGAAGCAGGAGGAAGACGCCGGCCGCGAGGGCGGCGGAACGCAGACCGCGGAGGCTTCGAATCCACGAGAAGATGAGCACCGCGGTGGCCGCGTACACGATCATCCAGAGGCGATAGAGCCCGGCGTCCACCCTCCGCATCAGGGCCTCCCCGTTCGCGTTCGGATACAAGGCGGCGAGCGCGGCCCGGATCGCGTCGAAGACCGGCGGCTGAATGTGGTTGTACCAGAGCGACTTGAACGGCTCGAGCCTCAGGTCGCCGACGCTCACCGTCTGCATCATGTACTCCGAGGTCCAGGGGTGGAAGTACAGGTGCTCGGCCGCCTGGTTCTCGAATCGGGACTCAAGGGCCACGATCCACCCGAGTGCGATCAGGAACACCGCAAGCCGCGGATACAGGCGGAGGCGCATCATCACGGCCGGGGAGCAGCGCCTTTCCAGGCCGGGCAGGTGGAATCACGGACGACCTCGTAAAGATGGTCGCTCTGGTAGACCCCGATCGCCCTGAAGCATCGGCACTCGCTGAAGCGCTGGATCAGCGGATCGAGGCCCCCTCGGCGTCCAGCGGGCAGGATGAGATAACGGGTCGCGGTCTCGTTCAGAAGGATGGCCGCCGCCTTCGACTCATCGATGGGCTGATAGCTGTCGGTGAGCCAGTGGTTCTGGGTCGTGGTCTCGATGCGGGTGGTGAGCGCGGGTATGAAGGCGCCGCCGCCATTCACGGTCTCGAAGCCGCGCCGCGCCGCCCAGATGAGAGGCGTCGGCTCATAGGGCGGCACTTCGAGAATCGGCCCGGCTGGAAGCTTCAGGACCTCTTCGTAGACCGGGGGAATCCCGGGGGCCACTTGAAAGAAGTCGTTCGCGGGCGCGAGGGTTTCGAGAGTGGCGAGGCCAAGCAGGGCGAGGGCCATGGAGGCTCGGGTCTTTTGAACGCGGGCCAGGCCCTGCGCGGCCAGGACACAGAGGAGCATCAGGGCGACCGCGGTGAGGGTCACCGGGTGCCTCATGCTCGAAAACGGCGGGACGAGAGCGAGGACGCGGTAAAGGAGGCCCGGCTCTCCAAGGCCGAGCCAGAAGAGCAGGAGCGCAGAGAGACCGAGCGTGCGCTCGCGCTTCGATCCCTTCCACAGCGCGAGAGTGGCGAGGCCGAGGACGGCGAAGCCGGGAAAGAGCGGTTCGCCGATCGCGGGGTTCCAGATCCGGTGGAGCAGGGTCCGGGACCCGAGATCCGCCAGGGTGAACGAGCCCCGGGCCAGCTCGCGGCTCGTGCGCACCAGACTCTCCTCGGCGTGCAGGTTTGCGTAGGCGATGAGATAGGGCGAGAGAAGGGCTGTGGCCAGGACCACGGCGAGCGCTCCCCATGCGAGCGCCTTCGACGACGGCGCGCGAAGGAAGAACACGGCGGCGATGACGCAGGCCGCGACACCGTAGTAGCCCGACGATGCCGCCACGAGCGCGAACGACGCCCCGGCGAGCGCGGCAAGGACCGCCGATCCGCGATCCAGAACCCGATCCAGGGCGAGCAGGAAGATCGGCAGCCAGCCCACCGAGAGCAGGTTCAGGTGGACGTAGTGCAGCGACTGATGGGATCCGAGCACGGCAGTGATCCCCGCGAAGATCCCCGCGAGAATCGAGCCGGTCCACGACCTCGCGAGCAGGCAGAAGGCCCATCCGGAAAAGGCGAGGGACAGCCAGTTCGCGAGGTTGAAGCGCACGAGGGGCTCGGTGACCAGGGGGGCGAGGGGGGCGACCAGCACCACGGTTCCCATGGAAAGATCGCTGCGCAGGACCGCGTTCTTCGCGGGATGGAACATCCGGCCCTCGAACCGATCGCTCGAAAGCCCATGCTCGAGGAGCCAGTTGAGGATGTAGAGATGATGCGGCGGATCGCTGCCCGCGGGAATCGAATCGCCGAGATGGAAGGGCAGGGGCCTCAGGACGAAACCCGACGCGACCAGGAAGAACGCGAACAGCGCGAGTTCGCGGGTGAGGGCCTTCACGGCGTCTTGCTGGAAGGACGGCGGGGGGTCTTGACCTCGAGCGCATCCGCCCGCGGGAAGCACAGCTTCCGGAAATTGCAGCGACGGCAGATGCGCGGCCGGTCGATGCGGGGAAAGTCCTCGATCCTCGCGGTATTCGCATCCGGATCGTTCAGCAGCGCGCGCATGGTCTTGGCGCTCCGGGTGACGAAGCCGCGGGCGGTGTCGAGGATCGGCTGGGTCACGTCCTTGCGCACGTAGCGAGGCCAGATGAGGTAGGCAAGCTCGGTCGAGATCTCGGTGGCGGATTTCGCCCAGCCCTTTTCCGCGGCATAGAGCGCATAGCCCGCGATCTGGACTTCGTTGAACTTCCCCGCCCGCCTTCCGGTCTTCCAGTCCACGATGCGGACCCAGTCGCGTTCATCCCGGAACGCGAGGTCCATGCGCAGGAACACCGGGACATCGTCGACGTGGAAGGAGACCAGCTCCTCCATGGAGAGCCAGGCGGAGCGCTTGACCTTGAAGGCCTCGCGCAGGAGCGGCGACTTGAAGAAGTTGCGCAGCGAGCGCATCACGATGCCGACCAGGATCTTCTTGTCTTCCTGCTCGATGGGCTGGGTGTACTCGTGCTCGAAGAGACGAAAGCCGTTGGTTCCGCCCTCGCTCTGCTTCCACTCGTTGAGCATCCGGTCGTGGACGACCGCGCGGATCAGCGCCTCCTGTACCGCGGGCTCGGGAATGTGGTCGTTGGTGCGCAGGAAGTCCTCGATGGTCTCGTGAACCACCGAGCCCGCCCACAGGGCGAGGGCGGAGAGCTGCTTCAGGCGCTGGACCTCGGGATCCTCGAGGATGCCGTAGTACGAGTAGTAGTACTTGCGCGGGCAGG
>DAORUA010000427.1:0-3277 GCA_035432945.1 Vicinamibacteria bacterium
CTCCACGCTGGAGGCCGCGGAGAGGAGATCCGGACTCTTGAGCAGCGTCCGCCGGGCGCTCTGAGCGGTCTGGGTGAGCCTCGCCACCTCGGCGGCCGCCTTCTGCATCGAGCGGTCGGCCGAACTCCCGGCCATGCCCTCGCTGACCGCGAGCCCGAGCGCGTAGGCGAGGGCCACGAAGCCCGTGACCCGCACCCCCAGCCAGGCGCCCCGAGCCTCGTCGTCGGGGCCGCGCGAACCGAACTCCGGAAGGCCCAGGCTCACTTCGAAGCGCTCGCGTGGAAGAGGGACAGAAACGGAAACCGCTGGGGATCGGCGGCGCCCACGCCGGGGCCAGGCGCATCGAAGGCGGGCTGGATCACCACATTCTCGGCCTTGCCGCGCAGGGAGGCCGCGTCTTCCCCGAGCACACGGATCCGTGAGACCCCGCTCGCCGCGCGCAGGGCTTCGTCGATCGAGCGTTGACCACGGTCGTCTCCGGGGACGAGGAGGCGGAGATGAATCGCGTCCATGTCCCCGAGCGGGTCGCGGACCAGGATGGCGCAGGCCGAGTCGCCGAAGATGAGATCCACCGCGCCCGGCTGCGGGGGCAGGCCGCGCAGGGCGGCGGACAACGAGGAGGTGACCCGGGGACGGCCGAACCCGAGCGAGGCCATCATGGTCTCACCCTCCGCGATCGTGGTCTTGAGCACGGCCTGGGCCAGGACCGCGCCGCCCCGAAGGGAGGACGAGGGTTCGGAGCGGACCTCGGAAAGGGCGATGGGAAAGGGCAGGAGGGGGGCCAGCCGGAACCGGACCAGATCGGCCTCCTCGACTTCGGGGGATTGCGCCTTCCTGAGCGCGGACACGTCGACGATCGACGGGAAGGAAGAGCCCAGGGGCAGGAGAAGGGTCGCGTCCCGGGAAGGCGCCCTGAGTTCCCGGGAGAGGCGCGCGACCGCGTCCTTCGAGTCGGCGAGGACGTCCTTGAAGAGGTCGCCCCCGCTCGCGCGGGAAGCGAAACGCTCCGAGGCGAACCGCTCCAGGCGCGGGCCGGAGAGACCCTCCCGGTACACCGCGAGGGCGGCGCTGCGCGTGTCGACAAAGACGAGCGCCTTCTCGGAGAACCACATGGAGGCTCAATCTTAGGGTGTCTTTGCATCATATGAACCCCTTGACCCTTTCGCTAAGATCCGATCCAGTTGATCCCATCGCATCGCTGAACCTTCCGGGGGTTCATCAAACCCGGGCTGAGAGTGGAGGTCCCATGAAGGCTTTCGAGAGCACGCAGATCCGCAACGTGGCGCTGGTCGGTCACGGAGGCTGCGGGAAGACCTCGATCGTGGCCGACGCCCTGTTCACGATGGGCGTGACCCCGAGGCTCGGGCACGTCATCGACGGCACCGCGGCCACGGACTTCGACCCCGAAGAGATCGAACGGAAGATCTCGATCCAGACCTCGGTGGCGAGCGGGGACTGGGCGGACACCCGGATCAACCTCATCGACACGCCCGGATACGCGAACTTCGTGGGCGAAGCCCTCTCCGCCCTGCGGGCCGCCGACGCCGCCATCGAAGTGGTGGACGCGGTCGCGGGGCCGGAGGTCCAGACCCATCGCCTCTTCCACGCGGCCGAGGACATGGAGCTTCCCCGCGTCTTCGTGGTCAATCGCATGGACCGCGAGCACGCCTCCTTCGGCCACACCGTGGAGGCCCTGCGCAAGGCCTTCGGCCGCACGGTGACGCCCATCTCGTTCCCGATCGGCGAAGGAGCCGCGTTCAAGGGCGTGGTCGACCTCGTGAACTCCAAGGCCTGGGCCTTCAAGGACGATGAGAGCGGCGCGTTCAGCGAGTTCGCCATGCCGAAGGACCTCGAGGAGGCGACCGCGCAGTTCCGCCAGGAACTCGTGGAGGTGGTGGCGGAGACCGATGAGACGCTCATGACCGAGTTCTTCGACAAGGGGACGCTCACGCCCTCGGCCCTCGCGGACGGGCTCAAGAAAGCCTGCCATCGCGGCTTGATCTTCCCGACCCTTCCCTTCTCTTCGATGAAGAACATCGGCGCGCCCCAGCTCCTGAACGCGATCGTCGCCTTCCTGCCGAGCCCCGCGGACCGGCCGGAGGCGAAGGGCAAGGGCCCGGCGGGCGAGGAGTCGCGACCCTGCTCCGTGAACGCGCCGGCCTCGGCCTTCGTGTTCAAGACCATCTCCGACCCCCACGCGGGACGGCTGTCCTTCGTGCGCGTGATCTCCGGCCGGTTCAACCACGATCTCACCATCACGGTCCTGAGCCGCGATGTCCAGGAGCGGGTGGGCGCCCTGGCCCACGTGGTGGGAAAGACCCTCGTCCCCGCCACCGAACTGATCGCGGGGGACATCGGGGTGATCGCGAAACTCAAGGAGGCCCACACCGGAGACACCCTCTCCGACAAGGCCCGCCCGATCACCTTCCCTCCCATCGAGTGGCCGGAGACCCTCACCACCTTCGCAATCGCGCCGAAGACGCGAGGCGACGACGACAAGATCGGCATCGCCATGAGCCGCCTCATCGAGGAAGACCCGGTCCTGAAGCTCGAGCACGCGACCGAGACCCACGAACTGCTCCTGCGCGGCCTCGGCCAGCTCCACATCGAGACCGTGGTCAGCAAGCTGGCCAAGCGTTACAAGGTCGAAGTCAACCTCAAGCGGCCGACCATTCCCTACCGCGAGACCATCAAGGCCTCGGCCGACGGCCACGGGCGCCACAAGAAGCAGACCGGCGGCCACGGTCAGTTCGCGGACTGCAAGATCACCATGCGCCCGCTGCCCCGCGGCGAGGACTTCAAGTACATCAACGGGACGTTCGGCGGGTCCATCCCGAGGAACTTCCTCCCCGCCATCGAGAAGGGCATCCAGGAAAGCCGGAAGCGCGGCTTCATCGCGGGCTGTCCGATGGTGGACTTCGAAGTCGAGGTCACGGACGGCCAGTTCCACGACGTGGACTCCTCGGAAATGGCCTTCAAGATCGCAGGCTCCCTCGCCTTCAAGGACGCGGTCGCGAAGTGCCGGCCCACCCTGCTCGAGCCCATGATGTCGGTCGAGGTGGTGATGCCCGAGGAGTTCGCGGGCGCGGTGATGGGCGACCTGTCGAGCCGGCGCGGCCGGCCCCAGGGCATGGAGCCGTATCGCGATCTGCAGAAGATCAAGGCGGAAGTGCCGCTCGCGGAACTCGAGACCTTCGATCAGGACCTCACCTCCCTTACGGGTGGCCGCGGTTCCTTCCATATGGAGTTGATCCGGTACGATGAGGTGCCGGGCCAC